>NZ_JBHWJL010000222.1:0-8933 GCF_042731495.1 Streptomyces sp. NPDC059853 | reverse complement strand
CGGCCCCGGGACCGCTCGTACGGGGGTGGGAGCGGTCCGGGAGCCGGCCGCCACCTGGCGTTCCCCCGGCACGGGCGAGGCGGCCCGCCGGCTGGCCCCGCCGGCCGCCCCGGCCGCCCGGGTTCAGCGCCCGGAGGAGGAGAAGAACACCGGAAACCCCACCCGGCTGACCGAGAACCCGGCCGTGTGGGCGGCCGGCGGGCCCGCCCGGCCCGGCGTCCTCGGGGACTGACGCCCCCGGTACCCCGGTGGCCCCGCGCTGGGGGCGGGGCCACCGGGGCGGTCGCCCCGGACACCGGATCGAGAGGAAGAGCGATGAGCGACGACAGCCTGCAGTACCTGCCCGAACAGTTCCGCACCAGTGGGGGAGTGCACCATGAGGCCGCGGACGGGGCCGAGGACCTCTCCCGCCGCATGAAGTCGGTCACCGCCTCCGCCTCCCAGTTCGGCGGAGCCGGGGCGGCGACGTTCAGCGCCGCGCTGACGAGCGCCGCGAGTGACCGCGGCGAGATGGCCCAGCGCGCCGCGGAGGACCGCACGGCCATCGGCGAGGGCGCTGTCGCGGCGGCCTCGCACGGGGAGGAAGCGGACGCCGCCGCCCACACATTCCTGACCGTCACCACCACCGACGTGAGCCGCGGTATCGCGGACAGCATCTGACCCGCCACTGATCACACACAGCCGTCCGGGGGCCGTCGCGCATGTCCCACATCAGCTTCACCCGCCAAGAGGTCGTCGACGAGGCCGGCTGCGACCCCTGGAAGGAGAGAACCGACTTCGAGAACGAGACCGACGCGGAAGAGATCTTCACGCTGTCGAGCGTCTTCCGCAACGGATCGGAGGTGGCCGAGGAGACCGGCTCCGTCGCCGCGTACGCCTCCGACCTCGAAGAGCGCGCCGGTACCCGGGGAAGCAACGCCGTCTACGACAGCGCGGCGGAACACCTCGTGCAGACGCACGAGAATCTGGGCGGCGAGAACCTCGAAGTGATCGCGCGGATTCTCGGTGACGTGGCCGAGGAAGCGGAGACGGTCCTCGAACGGAACGAGGAGGCCATCACCGGCGGGATGGGCCTCAACTGGCAGCTGGACCGCCACGAGGCGGGTGCCAACTCCGAGTACAGCACGTTCGACACCTGGCTCGCCGGGCACCACTACGGTGTCGGGGCTGAGCTGGAATACACGATCTACGAGCGCACCTTCCGGTCGGTCTACGGAACCTTTCCGGTCGGTGGCGTGCGCGACCACATCAAAAACGTCCATCTCGGCATGCTCGCCAGTTACGCCACGGCGGTCCACGAGGGCATCACGGAGCGCATCGAGGACTATTACTCGCTGCTCTACCGCAAGGAATCCGAACTCGGGGACCACGGATACAACACCGTCGAGAGCCCGCTGGACTTCTGGTTCACGCCGGGCCGCGCGGAGTACGAGGCGGAGCAGCTGGAGATCGAGCTGAACAAGGACGACCCCGATCCCGAGAAACTCGACCGGTACACCAGCAATCTGGCACGGATCGCGGAGGCGGTGTACGGCGATCCGTACAACCCCATCGACCCGCCGAACGAACTGGAGGACTGGCAGTACGCCTACCTCCAGAGGTATTACGACACCTTGAGCCCCGATGTCTTCGAACGGCTCAGCGGCCACATGCCGGCCGACGGGACGGGGCCGGACGCGGGGATGGGCGCCGTGCAGCGGGCCGAACTCGGCGCCGGCTTCTACCGGGCGCAACTCGCCCTCGCCAATGGCATCAACATGGTGACGAACCCGGAGCTTCTCGGGGAGAACTCCCGGTTCCGCGGCGACGAGGCGTACATCCCGGCATCCATCGTCCCGTTCTTCGAGCCCCATGGACCCGGCTCCCGCGAGGACCCCGAGGGGTACGGCCTCACCTCGTTCAACGGCTTCGGCGAGACGATGGCGCACGCCACCGTCCCGCCCGGCGACGACTTCGCCTTCAAGATGTCCAACGCCGCCATGGACTGGTGGGACTTCGCCCAGACCCTGCCGATGGACTCCTCCGGTGAGTGGATCGCCAACACCGGCAGTGGCGACCTGCTGCACACGGTCTCGCTGAACAGCGGCGTCTCCACCCAGCTCCTCAACGACGACGACTACCTGGACCGGCTGCTGGACGCCGAGTGGGTGGACGGAACGGGGGCCGCCAGCCTCATCCGCTCGGGCACCATGCCCGGGGACGGCGAGCCGAACGAGGAACAGCTCGACGCCGCGCGAAACGTCATCATGGCGGCCGCGTCCGAGCCGGACGGCGAACGGGCGATGCTCATGGCGGTGGACATCCAGGACGCGATCTCGGATGTCGGCATCTACCACCTCGACTCCCTGGTCGCGGTGGAGGAGAACGGCCGGGTCCAGGACATCTTCGGCGAGGAGATCCCGGGGTTCAACATCTCCGTGGAAGAACGCGAGGCGTTCTACCAGTTCATGGCGCGCACGAGCGAGGACGTCCAGATGTCGCACATCGCCGGAATGCAGGCCTACGGATACAACGAATCCCTCAAGGCATTCGAATCCGGCAGCCGCACCGCCATCGACAATGTGATGGAGCGCATGGGCAACCTCACCGGCGTGTACGAGCGGGAACAGATCATGTATCAGTACAGGGAGACCAAGGAGGACGACAAGCAGGCGGCCGATATCAACGCCATGTGGCGCACGGGCACGGCCGTTGGGGTCTCCGCGGTGGGCGCCCTCGCCACCGGTGGGCTCGCCACGGCCGCGACCTGGACGGGAATGGGAAACACCGTCATGCAGGCGATCATTCCGCCCCCCACCCCCATGGCCGACAACAATCTGAACGAGACGCAATACGAGGAACTCTTCAACACCGGAGCGCCCATGCGCCACATCTTCGTGCAGGCGGCGGCCGACGCCGACTACGGCAGCGCGCGAGCGGACATGGAGCGGCTGGGCATTCCCGACCTGCACACCGCATCGGCCAGAGAGACCGCTCCGCTCTACGAGAGCCTCGGTTTCGGTGAGGATCTGAAAGCCGTGGAAATGCAGGAAGGCGTGGAGAGTCCGGGGGGCGCGGACGATCTCCGGGCCAGTGATTACGCCTGGGACGGGTCGAGTTATCTCGATCCGCGCCGGGACATCATCGGAGCCGACCCCTTCACGCGGAACACAGAAGACGACTGATCATGATGAGTCACAGCGGGGGTCGCCCCGCCACCGGTCCCCTGGTCGTCATCCGCAGGCCGGCCCGCCAGGAGCGGCCGCAGGTGCCCGAGCAGGAGCTGGTGCTCCAGGCGCCGCCCGAGTTGCCCAAACCCGAGGACGGCAACGTCTGGATGACCGCGCTGCCCGCGCTCAGCGGGCTCGGGTCGGTCCTGTACATGCTGACCATGGGCCGCGGCGCCATCGGGTACGTCGTCGGCACCATGTTCCTGGTCTCCTGCCTCGCCATGGTCATCGGCTCCGTGGTGCGGCAGCGCGGCGCCGGGAAGAGCCAGGCCCGCAACGAGCGGCGCGAGTACCTGCGGTACCTGGAGCGCACCCGCGCCGACGTACGGCGCACCGCCGACGCGCAGCGCGCCGCCCTGGAGTGGGACGCCCCCGCGCCCGGCACGCTGTGGGGGGTGGCCGCCGGCCGCCGGCTGTGGGAACGCCGCGCCGCCGACCAGGACTTCGGCGTGGTGCGGATCGGCACCGGCCCCCGCTATCTGGCCACCCCGCTGGTGCCAGGCGAGTCGGCGCCCGTCGAGGACCTGGACCCCCTCTCGGCGGTGGCGCTCAAGCGCTTTGTCGACACCCACTCGGTGGTACCGGCCCTGCCGGTCCAGCTGGCGCTGCGCCGCTTCGCGGCCGTCCACATCACCGCGTCCGGGAGCGAGGACGTGGAGCGGGCCCGCGCCCTGGTGCGGGCCGTGCTGGCGCACGCCGTCACCTTCTACTCGCCCAAGGACCTGCGGGTCGTGGTGTGCACCCCCGACATCGAGGGCGAGCGGTGGGGCTGGGTCAAGTGGCTGCCGCACGCCCATCACCCCGAGGAAGCCGACCACGTCGGCCCGGTGCGGATGCTGCACCCCTCGCTCGCCGTCCTGGAGGACTGGCTGGGCGCCGAGCTGACCCGCCGCACCCGGTTCAGCCGGACGGCCGAGCCCGACCCGGACGTCCCGCAACTGCTCGTCGTGCTCGACGGCGGTCTGACCACGGGGGCCGAGGCGCTGCTCGACCCGCACGGCATGCAGGGTGTCACCCTGCTGGACCTGGACGGCCGGGCCCTGCCGCTGGCCGAGGCGCACGGGGTACGGCTGGACATCGACGGCGACGAACTCTCCGTGCTCGCCGGTGAGACCCGCGACGGTCTCGGCAGCGCCGACCGCCTCTCGGTCGCCGAGGCCGAGGCCCTGGCCCGGCAACTGGCCCCGTACCGGATGGACACGGCCACCCGGGCCGCCGACAGCCAGGACCTGGACACCGCCGTCAACACCCTGCCCGCCCTGCTCAACATCCCCGACCCCGGGCGGCTCGACCTGGACATCCTGTGGCGCCCGCGCCCGATGCGCGACCGGCTCCAGGTGCCCATCGGTGTCTCCGCCGACGGCGGTCTCCTCAGCCTGGACATCAAGGAGTCGGCGCAGAACGGCATGGGCCCGCACGGGCTGCTCGTCGGCGCCACCGGCTCCGGCAAGTCGGAGCTGCTGCGCACCGTCGTCCTCGGCATGGCCGCCACCCACTCCCCGGAACAGCTCAACCTCGTGCTGGTCGACTTCAAGGGCGGCGCCACCTTCGCCGGCATGGCCGAACTGCCGCACGTCGCCGCCGTCATCACCAACCTGGAGGACGACCTCAGCCTGGTCGACCGCATGAGGGAAGCGCTCTCCGGTGAGATGAACCGCCGCCAGGAGGTGCTGCGGGACGCGGGCAACCTCGTCTCCGTGCGCGACTACGAGCGGGCCCGGCAGCGCGGCGCCGATCTGCCGCCGCTCCCCAGCCTGTTCGTGGTGGTGGACGAGTTCTCCGAACTGCTGGCCCAGAAGCCCGACTTCGCCGAGCTGTTCGTCCAGATCGGCCGGCTCGGCCGCTCCCTCGGTCTGCATCTGCTGCTGGCGTCCCAGCGGCTGGAGGAGGGGAGACTGCGCGGCCTGGAGGCCCATCTGTCCTACCGCGTGGGGCTGCGCACCTTCTCCGAGTCCGAGAGCCGCACCGCCATCGGCGTACCCGACGCCAACCACCTGCCCAGCGCCCCCGGCCACGGCTATCTCAAGACCGACACCGCCACCCTCAAGCGCTTCCGCGCCGCCTACGTCTCCGGCCCCTACCGCAGCGAGGAGCAGGGCGGCGGCCCCGCCCTCGGCGGCACGGCCGGGGTCCGGGCGTTCCCGGCCGGGTACGTCCCGGTCCCCGCCGACGAGCGGCCCGCCGAGCCGGAACCGGAGCGGGAGGCGGACGAGTTCGCGGAGAGCGAGGAACTGGGCAGCACCGTGCTCGGCGTCATGGTCGAGCAGATGACCGGCCAGGGCCCGCGTGCCCACCAGGTGTGGATGCCGCCGCTGGACCAGCCGGAACCCCTGGACGCCCTGCACGGCGACCTCGCGGTACGCCCCGGGCGCGGCTTCGGCAGTTCGCCCCGGCGCCCCGAACTCACCGCGCTCATCGGCATCGTGGACCGGCCCTTCCACCAGCGCCGCGACCCGCTGGAGCTGAACCTGGCCGGGGCGGGCGGCCACGTCGCCGTCGTCGGCGGCCCGCACAGCGGCAAGTCGACCGCCGTCCGCAACATCATCGCCTCGCTCGCCCTGCGCCACACACCCGCCGAAGCGCAGTTCTACTGCCTGGACTTCAGCGGCACCCTGTTCCCGTTCGGGAAGCTGCCGCACACCGGCGGCGTGGCCTCCCGGCTGGACGCGGAGACCGTGAACCGCACCGTCGCCGAGGTGCTGGAGGTCATGGAGAGCCGCGAGAGCCGCTTCCGGGACCTGGGTGTGGAGTCCATGGCCGACTACCGGCGGGCCCGTGCCCAGGGCACCGTCACCGACGACCCGTTCGGCGATGTCTTCCTGGTCGTCGACGGCTGGCAGGTGCTGCGGCAGAGCTACCCCGACCTGGAGGCCGCGCTGATGGGCGCCGCGGCCCGCATGCTCACCTACGGCATCCACCTCGTCATCACCGGCAACCGCTGGCTGGACATGCGCATGGGCCTGCGCGACCTGATCGGCACCAAGGTGGAGCTGAAGCTCGGCGACGCCCTGGACTCCGAGGTCGACCGCAAGGCACAGCGCGGCATCCCCGCCGGCCGCCCCGGGCGCGGCATCACCGCCGACAAACTGCACTTCCTCACCGCCGTGCCGCGCGTGGACGGCGTCCACTCCGACGAGGGCATCCCGGACGGTGTCGCCGACCTCGTCCGCCGGATCGACAGCGCGTGGCAGGGCGAACGCGCCCGCCGCGTCCGGCTGCTGCCCACCTCCTTCACCCTGGAGGAGGCACCCGCCCCCGACCGCCCCGGGGTCACCGTGGCGCTGGAGGGCAACCGCCTGGAACCGGTGGTCTTCACCCCCGGCGAGGACCCCGGACTGATCGCCGTGGGCGACACCGAGTCCGGCAAGACCTCCCTGCTGCGCGCCATCGCCCGGCAGATCGTGACCACCCGCACCCCCGACGAGGCCCGGCTGATCATCCTGGACCACCGGATGTCGCTGCTGCGGGAGTTCGACGGACCGCACCTGCTCGGCTACTCCACCACGCACGAACGCTCCATGGAGGTCATGGGCGGCGTCGCCGAGGGACTCAGGAAGCGGATTCCCGGCACCGACGTCACCCCCGAGCAGCTGCGCGACCGCTCCTGGTGGAAGGGCGCCGAGATCTACGTCCTCGTCGACGACTACGACCTGGTCGCCACCTCCCGGGGCAACCCGCTGCGCTCCCTGGCCGACTACCTGCCCCAGGCCCGGCAGATGGGGCTCCACCTGTACATCACCCGGCAGGCGGGCGGCGCCTCCCGCGCCGTCGGCGACCAGGTCCTCGGCCGCATGAAGGAACTCAACTTCCCCGCCGTGCTGATGAGCGTCCCCAAGGACGAGATGCCCATCTGGGGCGTGCGGCCCGCCCAGCGCAAGAAGGGCCGCGGCCTGCTGCTGCACCGCCGGCTCGGCAACACCCCCGTCCAGCTGATCCACACCCCCTCGCCCCTCGCCCCGGCCACCGACGACACCACCCCCCGGAAGCAGCCATGAGCGCCCCCACCACCCCGCGCCCGGCGACCGCGCCGCCGCGGGCACCGGCCACCGCCGCCCGTACCACCGAGTTCGTCCGCATCGGACTGGCCGGCCCGGCCGGCCGCGCCGACCTCGCGGTCCCCGCCGGGGTCCCGCTCGCCCGGCTGCTGCCCACCCTGCTGCGGCACGCCGGTGAGGAGCCGGAAGCCGACGGCGGGGTGCGGCACGGCGGCTGGATCCTGCGCCGGGACGACGGCAGCGCCCTGGACGCCGCCGACTCGCTCACCGCGCAGGGCGTGCGCGAGGGCGACCTGCTGTTCCTCGGGCACGGCCACGACGACACCACCCCGCCGCTGTACGACGACGTGGTGGAGGTCATCGGCGACCACGGGGTACGCGGCCCGTGGCCACCGGCCGCCACCCGCCGCACCGCCGCAGGACTGGCCGTCGTCGCCGCCCTCGCCGGCTGCGGCACGCTGGCCGCCGCCCCCGGCCGGCTGCCGGGCTGGCTCGGGCTGGCCACGGCGCTGCTCGCGCTGGCCGTCGGGGTGCTGATGTCCCGGGCCTTCGCCGACCGGGAGGCGGGTACCTTCGCCGCCGCCCTGGCCGCCCCGCTCGCCGTCCTCGGCGCCGTCCGGCTGCTGGGCACCGAGCCCGGCCTCGGCGGCCTGGGCCCCGGCCATGTGCTGCTGGGCTGCGCCACGCTCGCGGTCATCGGCGCCGTGGGGCCGCTGCTGGTCGGCGGCGGCGAGAGCACCTTCACCGCCCTGGTCACGGCGGGCCCGCTGGGCGCCGTCGCCCCGCTCGCCGCCGTCCTGTGGGACGCGGAGCCCGCCCGGGGCGCGGCCGTCGCCGCACCGCTGGCCCTCGCGCTGACCACCGTGTGGCCCACCCTCGCCCTGCGGTTCGCCCGCGTCCCCGCCCCGTACGTGGCCGCCTCGGCCGAGGACCTGGAAGCGCTCCCCAGCCATCTGGAGCACGAACGGCTGCGCGCCCGGATCGAACAGGCCCGCCGGCTGCTGCTCGGCATGCTGCTGGGCAGCCACCTGGTGGCCGGGGCCGGCGCGCTGGTGCTGTTCGCCTCCGGCGGGGTGTACCCGACGCTCCTCGGCGCGGTGCTCGTCCTGCTGATGATGCTGCGGTCCCGGCTGTTCAAGGAGACCCGCCAGGCGGCCGTCCCGCTGGTCACCGCCCTGCTGACGCTTCTGGGCGGTGCCGCCGCCCTCGTCCTCGGCCGGGCCGGCGGCACCCTGGCCCTGCTGGGCGTCGCCCTGCCCGTGGCCCTGGTCACCGCCCTGGTGGCGGGCGGCGTCGCGGTGGCTGCCGGACGGGTCCGGGTCAACCCCCGGCTGCTGCGCGGCCTCGACCTGCTGGAAACCGTGGTCCTGGTGTCCGTGGTGCCCCTGGTGCTGGCGGTCTGGCAGGTCTACACCACCCTGCTGAACCTCACGGTGTGAGGGGGTCCGGGATGACCAGCACCCACCGGACGCGCCGCGGCACCGCGGCGGCGGCCAGGCGGCGGGCCACCGCCCTCCTCGCGCTCACCGCCGCCCTCCTCCTCGCCCCCCTGACCCCGCTCACCCCGCCCGGCATCGGGAAGACCACCCTCGCGTATGTGGTCAGCCAGGCCACCCAGAAGCGGTTCGTGGAGCTTTCGGCGATCACCGCGGGGGTGAAGGAGGTGCGGGCCGTCATCGACGGCGCACGCCGCTCCTCGGGGGCGTACGGCCGGGAGACCGTGCTCTTC
>NZ_JBHWJL010000221.1:0-8959 GCF_042731495.1 Streptomyces sp. NPDC059853 | reverse complement strand
GGTTCCGGTACTTCGAGTGGCCCTGCGACTTCGACGTGACCCGCCGCGACCCGGTGGAACCCGGCCTCACCCTGCGCTCGGGCGCCGCCCTCACCCCCGTCGCGGGCTGCGGCGCCGGCGGCAGCTACTTCCTCGTCGACGGCGCCTCCCTCCTGTACGCCTCCTCCGAGGGCGAGTGCGCCCTGCTCGCCGACTCGCTGCGCACCGCCCTGGAGCTGATGACCGCGGTGCCGTTCTGGAAGGAGTACCTCCATCTGAGCCCGCCCCGCCGGGCCCGCCCGGTCGCCGGGGTGCTGGCCGAACTGGACGAGGAACTGTCCGGGCTCCCCGAGTTCGACCCGGCCCGCGGCCGCTCTGCCGCCCGCGCCCTCGGGCTGGCCCCCGGCGACCGCGTCGCCCTGCTCACCGGACTGCGCGAGTCCATCGAGCGCACCGCCCCCGGATACCTGCTGCGCGACGCCGGGGGCGACCCGTACACCGTGTTCTGACCCGGTGATCGACGAGCGGCCCGCCCGCCCCCGCGCCATGCTGGGTGAGGGAGGTGGTCGCCCATGGCAGGACCACGGTCCGGGCACCGCGCGCACCCGCGTCAGGCGGCGTTCGACCACCGCACGGACGTCGGCCGCCGCGTCGTCCTGCTGCGCGAGAGGCTCGGACTCAGCCGCGAGGAGGTCGCCCGGCGGGCGGGCATCGCTCCCGAATACCTCGCCTACCTGGAAGAACACCCGGCCGAGCCCAGCCGCAGCTCCCTCACCCGGGTGGCCCGCGCCCTGGACACCACCGTCGCCGAGCTGACCGGCTCGGACGTGGCCTCCGGCGGCGGCCGGGCCAACCGCGAGGCGCGCCTGGTGGCCCTGAACGCCACCGAGTCCCGGGCCCGTATCCCCGACTACGGCGTCGGCCGGATCGGCGTGGACAGCGACAGCGGGCCCGGCATCTACCCCGTCAACTACTCCATCGTCGGCGACAGCGTCGTCCTGCGCACCTCCGCCGGCTCCCCGGTCGCCTCTGCCGCCGGGCACCGGGTGGCCTTCGAGGTCGACCACATCGACGAGGCCCTCAGCCAGGGCTGGAGCGTCCTCATCGTCGGCCACGCCTCCCTCGTCACCGACGAGGAGACCCGCCGCCAGCTGGACGAGGCCGCCCACACCGAACCCTGGGCGGGCGGCGACCGGCAGCTGTGGCTCCGCATCCGGCCCGAACGCGTCTCGGGCAGCGAGATCACGGCGGACTCCTGACCCGGCCCGCCCCCGCCCCGCACGGCCCCCGCCCGCTGCCGTTGCCGACCTGGCGAACAGGGGTTCCCATGGAAACCATGAGTGCCATCACCGTTCCGGAGCTGGAAGCGTGCCGGGCCGTCGTCTTCGACACCGACGGAGTCATCACCGACTCGGCCCCCGCGCACGCCGCCGCCTGGAAGGCGGCCTTCGACCCGGTCTGCCGCGAGCACGGCCAGCCGCCCTTCGACCCCGGCGAGGACTACCGGCGCTACGTCGACGGCAAGTCCCGGCTCGACGGCGCCGCCTCCTTCCTCACCCAGCGCGGCATCGGCCTGCCCTTCGGCGACCCCGACGACCCGCCCGGCACCGGCAGCGTCTGCGCCGTCGCCGCCCGCAAGGAGGAGGAGTTCCTGCGCCGCCTCACCGACGGCTCCGTGGACGCCTGGCCCGGCACCGTCCGCCTGCTGCACGCCCTCTACGAGGAACGCGTGCCCTGCGCCGCCGTCTCCTCCTCCCGGCACGCCCGCGACCTGCTCGCCCACACCGGCGTCCGCACCCTCTTCCAGACCGTCGTCGACGGCAACGACGCCGCCCACCTCGCGCTGCGCGGCAAACCCGACCCGGCGCTCTTCCTGGAGGGCGCCCGGCGGCTCGGCGTGCCCCCGGACGCCTCCGCCGTCGTCGAGGACGCGCTGGCCGGCGTCGAGGCGGGCCGGCGCGGCGACTTCTCCCTCGTCATCGGCGTGGACCGGGCCCGGACCGCCACCAGCGCCACCGACCTGCGCGACCACGGCGCCGACCTCGTCGTGACGGACCTCGGCGAACTGCTGGCCCCCGACGACGGCGGGAGGTGAGCACGGTGACCTCCATCGAACTGAGCCGGCTGACGAACGAGTGGATCTGGGCGTACGAGGACTACGACCCGCGCAGCGAACGGCTGCGGGAAGCCCTGTGCACGCTCGGCAACGGATACTTCGCCACCCGGGGCGCCGCCCCCGAGGTGACCGCGGGCGCCGCCCACTACCCCGGGACGTACGTGGCCGGCTGCTACAACCGGCTCACCTCGCACGTCGCCGGACGCGATGTCGAGAACGAGGACATCGTCAACCTCCCCAACTGGCTGCCGCTGCGCTTCCGCATCCACCCGGACGACGGGCCGCCCGGACGCTGGTTCTCCCCCGACCGCGAACGCCACGGACTGCTGCTGTACCGCCAGTGGCTCGACCTGCGGCAGGGCACCCTGCACCGGGCGCTGCGCTTCCGCGACGCCCACGGCCGGCACCTCGGCGTGGAACAGACCCGGCTCGTGCACATGGGCGATCCGCATCTGGCCGCGCTGCGCACCACGTTCACCGCCGAGGACTGGCGCGGCACCGTGGAGATCGAGTCGGCCATCGACGGCACCGTCGCCAACACCGGCGTCGCCCGCTACCGCGACCTGGCCGGCTCGCACCTCACCAAGGTCAGGACGGGCGCGGCGCCCGACGCCGCCGACACCGTGTGGCTGCACTGCCGCACCACCCGCTCGGCCATCCATGTCGCCCTCGCCGCCCGTACCCGCTGCCGGGCCGGGCGCCGCAAGCCCGAACAGGTACGCACCAAACTGGCCGGCCGCCGCGCCGCCCAGCGGCTCACCGTCCCCATCGGGCCGCGGAAGCCGGTGACCGTGGAGAAGACCGTGGCCCTGCACACCTCCCGGGACCGGGCGATCAGCGGCCCGCTGGAGGCCGCGGTCGAACGCGTCGGGTTCGCCGGGGACTTCGACACACTGCTCGGCTCGCACGCCGCCGCCTGGGAGCGGCTGTGGCGGCGCGCCGACGTCGAGGCGCCGGGCGAGGCCGGGCACATCCTGCGGCTGCACCTGTTCCACGTCCTCCAGACGCTCTCCCCGCACACCGCCGACCTGGACGTGGGCGTGCCCGCGCGGGGCCTGCACGGCGAGGCGTACCGGGGCCATGTCTTCTGGGACGAACTGTTCGTCCTGCCCTATCTGAACCTGCACTTCCCCGAGGTGTCCCGGGCGCTGCTGACCTACCGGTACCGCCGGCTGCCGCAGGCGCTGCGCGCCGCCCGCGCGATCGGCCGGGACGGTGCCCGCTTCCCGTGGCAGAGCGGCAGCGACGGCCGCGAGGAGACCCCGGAGGTGCACCTCAACCCGCGTTCGGGGCGCTGGCTGCCCGACCACTCCCGGCTCCAGCACCATGTCGGCTCGGCCATCGCCTACAACGTGTGGCGGTACGGGCAGGCCACCGGCGACACCGGGTTCCTGCACGCCGAGGGCGCCGAGATGCTGGTGCAGATCGCCCGGTTCTGGGCCGACTCGGCGGTCTTCGACGACGATCTGGGCCGGTACCGCATCAAACGGGTGGTGGGCCCGGACGAGTACCACGAGGGCTATCCGGACGCGGACCGCCCCGGCCTGGACGACAACGCGTACACCAACGTCACCGCCTCCTGGGTGCTGGCCCGCGCCCTGGAGCTGACCCGCGAGCTGCCCGCCTCCCGCCGCGACGAGCTGTTCGACCGGCTCGACATGCGGCCGGGCGAGACCGAGATGTGGGACGACGTGTCCCGGCGGCTGTACGTGCCCTTCCACCGGGGCGTGGTGAGCCAGTTCGCGGGCTACGGCGACCTGGCCGAGCTGGACTGGGACGGGCTGCGCGCCCGGCACGGCGACATCCGCCGGCTGGACCGCATCCTGGAGGCGGAGGGCGACAGCGTCAACCGCTACCAGGCGTCCAAGCAGGCCGATGTCCTCATGCTCGGCTACCTGTTCACCCCCGCCGAACTCGGCCGGCTGTTCGGCCGGCTCGGCTACGACGTGGACGACGCGACCTGGCGCCGCACCGTCGACTACTACCTGGCCCGTACCAGCCACGGCTCCACGCTCAGCGGCCTGGTGCACGCCTGGGTGCTGGCCAGGGCCCGGCACCGGGACGCCTGGGAGCAGTTGCAGGAGGCGCTGGCCAGCGACGTCGCCGACATCCAGGGCGGGACGACGGCCGAGGGCATCCATCTGGGCGCCATGGCGGGCACCCTGGATCTGCTGCAGCGCGGTCTGACCGGCCTGGAGACCCGGGACGGGGTGCTGTGGATGGACCCGGCGCCGCTGCCGGAGCTGTCGGAGTACGGGTTCTCGATGCGCTACCGCAGCGACGGCGGCATCCAGGTGCGGATGAAGCCGGGCCAGCTGTGGGTGGGCGTCCCGCCGTGGGAGGAGGAGCCGGTACGGGTGCAACTGGCCCGGGGGCACCCCCGGCCGGAGGCTGGGGGAGGCTACGCCGGGCCGGACGGGGCGGGCCCGCCCGACGGCGTCGGCTTCGAGGTGGCCCCGGGCGAGAACCGGCTGATGCCGCTGCCGGAGAGCACCCTCTCCTGACACCGGGCAGGCCCTATGCTTCCCCGGCCTCCGCCCGGATCCGCACCGGGTGGACGGGCACCGAGCGGGCCGGGTCGTCGTCGTCCAGGCAGCGCCCGGTGCGCAGATCGAACCGCTGCTTCAGCAGCGGCGACGCCACGAAGGCCCGCCCGCCCGCCGACCCCAGCAGCCCGCGCGACAGCACGTACGCGCCGGTGAACGGGTCCCGGTTGCCGATCGCGTACGCCGTGCCCGAGCGGTCGGTGAACACCGCGATCTGCCGCCCGTCCGGCAGCAGCGCCGCCACCCCGCGCCCCGGCACCAGACCGTCCGCCGCGCACACCGGCACCCACCGCGTCCCGCACCTGACCTCGATCCGGTCCCCGGCCATCACACCCGCCCCCCGACCGGGATCTCCGGGCCGGACAGCAGCACCAGATCCGGCTTGCTCTGCCCCCGCTCCGGCACGAACCGCACACTGGGGTCCGGGACGCCCGGCGCGTTGACGAAGGACACGAACCGCCCCAGCTTCTCCGGGTCCTCGATCACCTGCGCCCACTCGTCGCGGTAGCCCGCCACATGCGCCGCCATCAGCGCCTCCAACTCCTCACAGATGCCGAGCGAGTCGTGCACCACGACGTCCCGGACATGGTCGAGACCGCCCTCGATCCGCTCCAGCCACACCGAGGTGCGCTCCAGCCGGTCGGCGGTGCGGATGTAGAACATCAGGAACCGGTCGATGAGCCGCACGAGTTCGGCGTCCGACAGGTCCTGCGCCAGCAGGTCGGCGTGCCGCGGGGTGGCGCCGCCGTTGCCGCCGACGTACAGGTTCCAGCCGTTCGCCGTGGCGATCACCCCGAAGTCCTTGCCCATCGCCTCCGCGCACTCGCGCGCGCAGCCGGAGACCCCGGACTTGAGCTTGTGCGGGGAGCGCAGCCCCCGGTAGCGCAGCTCCAGATCGATGGCCATCCGCACGCTGTCCTGCACCCCGTAGCGGCACCAGGTGGAGCCCACGCAGGACTTGACGGTGCGCAGCGACTTCCCGTAGGCGTGTCCCGACTCGAACCCGGCCTCCACCAGCCGGCCCCAGATGGCGGGCAGCTGGTCCACCCGGGCGCCGAACAGGTCGATGCGCTGCCCGCCGGTGATCTTGGTGTAGAGGCCGAAGTCGCGGGCGACCTCCCCGATGACGATCAGTTTCTCCGGGGTGATCTCGCCGCCCGGGATGCGCGGCACCACCGAGTAGGAGCCGTTGCGCTGGATGTTGGCGAGGAAGTGGTCGTTGGTGTCCTGGAGGGCGGCCTGCTCACCGTCCAGCACATGGCCGCCGGCGCCGATGGACGGCGCGAGGGAGGCGATGATCGAGGCGACCGCAGGCTTGCAGATCTCGCAGCCCTCGCCGCCGCGCGCCGCCTCGCGCCCGTGGCCGTCCAGGAGCTGCCGGAAGCCGGTGACGCGCAGCGCCAGCACGATCTCGTACAGCTCCTGGCGGGTCTGCGCGAAGCAGCCGCACAGGCCGCTGTCGATCTCGGCCCCGCCGGCCGCCAGTTCCTCGTTGACCAGCTGGCCCAGCACCTTGACGCAGCTGCCGCAGCCGGTGCCCGCCCGGGTGCACTTCTTCACCTCGGGCAGCGAGGTGCAGGCGTGGTCGGTGACGGCGGCCCGCACGGCGCCCTTGGTGACGTTGTGGCAGGAGCAGATCACCGCCTCGTCGGGCAGCGCGCCAGGGCCGAGCGCCGTGGGCGGCGCCAGCCCGGCGGGCAGCACCAGCTGCTCGGGCGGGGCGGGCGGCACGCTGCCGGTGAGCGGGCGCAGCATGCCGTAGGAGTCGGCGTCCCCCACCAGTACCCCGCCGCGCAGGGTGCCGTCCTGCCCGATCACCAGCTTCTTGTACACCCCGGAGCGGGAGTCGGCGTACACCACCTCCAGCGCGCCGTCCGCCGTGCCGTGCGCGTCGCCGAACGAGGCCACGTCGACCCCGAGCAGCTTCAGCTTGGTGGAGGTGTCGGCCCCCGTGAACCCGGCCGTCCCGGCCGCGTCCTGCCCGGCGATGGCCCGGGCGGCGGTGGCGGCCATCTCGTAGCCGGGCGCCACCAGCCCGTACACCCGGCCGTCCGCCGCCAGCGCGCACTCGCCGATCGCGTACACCGCCGGGTCGGACACCGAGACGCAGCGCTCGTCGACGGCGACGCCGCCGCGGTCACCGACCGCGAGACCGGCCGCGCGGGCCAGCGCGTCCCGGGGGCGCACCCCGGCGGAGAAGACCACCAGATCGGCGTCCACGGACGAGCCGTCCGACAGGTCCATGCCGCTGACCGCGCCGTCCTCGGGACGAGTGCGGATCCGCTGCCCGCCGACGCCGGTGTGCACCGTCAGCCCCATCTCCTCCACGGTGCGGCGCAGCGCCGCGCCGCCGCCCTCGTCCACCTGGACGGGCATCAGCCGCGGGTTGAACTCCACGATGTGCGTAACAAGGCCGAGCCCGCGCAGCGCGCCCGCCGCCTCAAGACCCAGCAGCCCGCCGCCGACCACCACCCCGGAGCGGGTGCGGTCGGACGTGGCCCACTCCTCGATGGCCAGCAGATCCTCGATCGTGCGGTACACGAAGCACCCGGCGGCGTCCCGGCCCTCCACCGGCGGCACGAACGGCGCCGACCCGGTGGCCAGTACGAGTGTGTCGTAGCGGATCACCCGGCCCGAGCGGGCGGTGACCGTACGGGCGGCGCGGTCGATGGACTCGGCCGGATCGGACAGCAGCAGCTCGATGCCGTGCTCCCGGACGAACCCGGGCGGGGTGAGGGAGAGTTCGTCCGGGGTGACGCCCGAGAAGTACGAGGTGAGCCGCACCCGGTCGTAGGCGGGCCTGGCCTCCTCGGCGAGCACGATCACCCGGGAGCGGGCGGTGACGCCGCGCTCGGCCAGCTCCTCCAGGAAGCGCTGGCCGACCATCCCGTGCCCGATGAGCACGATGGTGTCCGTGGACATCAGTTACCTCCGTCGTGGGTGAGCAGATGGAGCAGGGGGGTGGCGGGCAGCGGCTCGTCCGCCTCCCACGCGCGGGCGAGTGTGCCGACCGCGCCGAGATCGCCGACCAGCACCCCGCCGCGCAGCCGGTCGCCGCGCACCACGAGGCTGCGGTAGGTGCCCCGGGTGGCGTCGGCGAGCCGCACCGTGTCGTCGCCCGGGTCGGCGCCGGGCGTACCGAAGGCCGCCAGGTCGATCGGTCCGGGCAGGGAGAGCCGGTACAGCGGGCGGGAGCCGCGGTAGCCGGCCGCCGGGTGGCCGGCCAGCACCTCGGCCAGCACATCCGCCTGTTCGAGCGCGGCCGAGGCCAGCCCGTAGGCCCGTCCGGCGTGTTCGGCGCAGTCGCCGACGGCGTGGATGTGCGGGTCGGAGGTCCGCAGCCGGTCGTCGACCAGCACCCCGCCGGTGGCGCCGGTGCGCAGCCCGGCGTCGCGGGCCAGTCCGGTCAGCGGCAGTGCACCGCAGGCCAGGAGCACCGTGTCGGCGGCCAGTTCGCAGGAGTCGGCCAGCCGGACCGCCCCGGGCAGCAGCCGCCGTACCCGGCACGCGGTGTGCACCTCGACGCCCAGCGCCGTCAGCCGCTCCCGCAGCACGGCGGACGCCCCGGCGTCCAGCTGCCGCTCCATGAGCCGTTCGCCCTGCTGCACCAGCACCGTCTCGGTGCCGCGCACCGCGAGCGCCGCCGCGGCCGACACCCCCGACAGGCCGCCGCCGATCACCACCGCCCGCGCGCCGGGCGGCGCCAGGGCGTCCTCCAGGGTGCGGAACGCCCGGACGCCCTCGGGCAGGACGCCGTCGTGCAGCGGCGGCAGCACCGGCGCGGCGCCGGTGGCCAGCACCAGCGTGCCGTACGGCTCGGACGAGCCGTCGTCGCACCGGACCGTACGGGCGGCGGTGTCGATCGCGGTGGCCCGCACCCCGGCGCGCCAGCGCACCCGCTTGCCCGGCTCCGGCAGGGCGATCACCTCGGGCCCGTACTGTCCCGCGAGCACACCGGGCAGCAGCACCCGGTTGTACGCCGGGCCCCGCTCCCCGGCGATCACGGTGGTGGGCGCGTCGATCCGGCGCGCCAGCCGGGCGGCGGCCATCCCGCCGCCGACGATCACCACTTCTGCCATGCCCCGAGCGTGCGCGGGCCGCGTTACCCGTCCGCATCACCCCCGTTTCCCCCGGGCAACGCTGCCCTCAGCGTCCCCGGCGGCCCGCTGTGAGCCGCCCGCGAAGGGCTTAAGGTCCGCTCAGCACCGCCTTATGCCCCGCTTAACGGCCGCCCCGGCCACCGGCGGCGGCCGTACGCTGCCGGTCATGAAGGCGACCCGTCCGGCGCCCCCGCGCCCGGCCCCGCGCACCGCCGGGC
>NZ_JBHWJL010000220.1:0-8968 GCF_042731495.1 Streptomyces sp. NPDC059853 | reverse complement strand
TGCGAAGGGCTGCCTGTACGCGGCCCGGGGCGGCGAGCCCGTGCTCTTCGAGGCCCCCTCGGTGGCGGCCGTCGACACCACCGGGGCCGGGGACACCTTCGTCGGCGCGCTGGCCGTCGCCCGCGCCGAGGGCCGGCCGATGCCGGCCGCCCTGGCCTGGGCCACGGCCGCCGCCGGGCTGTCGGTGCGCCGGGCCGGGGCCTCGTCCGCCATGTCCACCCGCGCGGAGATCGACGCGGCGGCCGGCTGACCGCCGGTGCCGGTGCCGGTACGGCGGTGGGCGCGTGCCCGGAGCGAACGGCCCGTCACCGGCCCCCGGACCGCCCGCCGCACTGCTTGTACCGCCCGTGGCACCCGCACCGGCACACCGCCCCCGCCGCACCGCGGATCACCCTGCGCCGTCGCCGTCCGTCCCGGAGCCGATCCGCACCCGCCGGGCGGCACCCTCGGACAGAAAGCCCGCCAGCGCCTCCCCCTCCCGCGCCACCTCCTCGCGTTCGGCCGCCGCCAGCCGGCGCAGCGGCGCGACCCGCACCGTCCCGTCCTCCACGACCGTCCACGTCGCCGCGACCCGCCCGTCCACCAGCACCACCCGCGCACCCGCCACCGACAGCCCGCGATGGGCGTCGTCCACGATCCGCCCCCGGTCCTGGTAGCCGAGCAGCGCGTTGTCGAACGCGGGCAGGAACCGCACCGGCGCGGGCGTCGCCGGGTCGGGACGCGGCGCCCCCGGCAGATCGAACAGCTCCCGGCCCCGCTCGTCCCGGAAGACCACCAACTCCTCGCGGAGCGCCGCCACCGCCGCCGGAAGCCCCGACAGCCCGGACCACGCCCGCAGATCGGCGGTCGCGGCCGGACCGAACGCCGCCAGATAGCGCCGTACCAGCGCCCGCCCCACCGGATCGCCGCCGTCCGGCGGCGGCGGGTCGACCTCGCGGCCCAGCCACAGCGACAGCGGCAGATAACGCGCCCCGCCCCGGGCCCGCCACACCCCGCGCGGCGGCAGCTGGGCCATCGGGATCAGCGCCGCCACCAGCATCTCGCCCAGCGCCCGGGGCGCGGGCGCCGCCCCGGGGCCGGGCCACCGCGCCGCCACCGCCCGGGCCAGCTCGCCCATCGAACGCGGCTCCCCGTCGGCCAGCACCGCCCGGCCCGCGGCGGCCAGCAGCGCCGGATCCACCCCGGCCAGCTCGGCCCGGTAGACGCCGAGCACCCGCTGCCGCAGCATCGCGTCGTGCCGCGCACGCCAGGCCAGCACATCGTCCGCGGCCAGCAGATGGACCGTACGGCGCATCAGATGGGTGCGTACCACCTGGCGTCCGACGAGCAGGTGGGAGAGCACCCCGGGGTCGAACGCCCGCAGCCGCGACCACAGTCCGGTGAACGGCTCCTGCGGTTCCTGCGCCTGGAGCCCGCCCAGGTGCGCGACGGCGTCCAGGACCGGCAGGTCCGCGCGGTCCAGCAGCAACTGCCGCGCCAGGGTGGCGCGGTTGAGCGCCCGGGTGTCGAGAACGGTGGTCATCGGGGGGAAGGATCCTTCCGGGTCGGGCACGCGGGGGGTGTGCCCCGGGGCGGGCGCGGCGCCGGCCGGCCCCGGGGCGGGAGCGCCGATGCGATCAGCTCGCCGTCCGTCCGTCCAGCGACTCGCGCAGCAGATCCCCGTGCCCGGCGTGCTGGGCGGTCTCGCTGATCAGATGGAGCAGCACCCCGCGGACGCTGCGCTCCGCACCCGGCGGGTTCCAGGGGGCCGCCGGGAGCGGGTGCGCCGCCGACAGGTCCGGCACCGAGGCGATGATCTCCCCGGTGCGCGCGGCGACCCGCTCATAGGCGGCGAGCACCCCGGCCAGCGTCTCACCCGGCAGCATCCGGAAGCCCTCGCCGTGCTCGATCGCCCAGCGCGGGACCTCCCGGGCCGTCCCGGCCGCCATGTCCGCCCAGGTGACCCCCTCGGGCAGGTCGTAGCGCATCGCCGAGGGCCCCTCGGTCACAAAGCGCAGCCAGCTCTCCTCCACCGCCGCGACGTGCTTCACCAGCCCGCCGGGGCACAGCGCGCTGACGGTCGGACGGGTACCGGCCTGCTCGTCGCTGAGTCCCGCCACGGTGGCGGTCAGGGCCGACCGCGCGGTGGCCAGCGCGGCGAGCAGGGCGGTGCGCTCCTCGTCCAGGGGAGTGCGGGGGGAGACGGTGGCGCCGGTGGCGGGCGAGGCGGTCATGGTGATCGGATCCTTCGGGTGATCGGTGGAGTCGGGCCGGTCGGACGGCCGGGGACGGTCGTTCCCCGGCACGGAAACCACCGTGT
Organism: Streptomyces sp. NPDC059853; assembly: GCF_042731495.1. Lineage (NCBI taxonomy): Bacteria > Bacillati > Actinomycetota > Actinomycetes > Kitasatosporales > Streptomycetaceae > Streptomyces > Streptomyces sp. NPDC059853. The sequence continues at coordinate 6,669 of NZ_JBHWJL010000220.1, read as the reverse complement.
CAGCGGTAGCGGACAGGGAGTGTCCGCTACCGGGCCGACCGTGGTGTCATGCCGACGACTTCCGCCCGACTGCTCGCCCTGCTCTCGCTGCTCCAGGCCCGGCGTGACTGGCCCGGTGCCCTGCTCGCCCGCCGGCTGGAGGTCAGCCCGCGCACGGTGCGCCGCGACGTCGAGCGGCTCCGGGAGCTGGGGTATCCCGTCCTGGCGGTGAAGGGGCCCGACGGCGGCTACCGGCTCGACGCCGGAACGCGGCTGCCCCCGCTGCTGTTCGACGACGAGCAGGCCGTCGCCCTCGCCGTCGCGCTGCGGACCGCCGCCACCAGCGGGGCCGGCATCGGGGAGGCGGCGGCCCGCGCGCTGACCACCGTGCGGCAGGTGATGCCCGCCCGGCTCCGGCGCCGGATCGACACCCTGGGCATCACCGCCGTCGGCGCGCCCGCGGCCGGGCCCGGCAGCCCGGTGGACCCGGCGGTGCTCACCGCGCTCGCCGCCGCCGTCCACGCCCGGGAGGTTCTGCGCTTCGACCACGCCGCCCCGCCCGGAGCCGTCGCCGGGGCCGGCTCCGCGCCCACCCCGGGTCCGCCGCGCCGGGTGGAGCCGCACCATCTGGTGGCCCGCGCGGGGCGCTGGTACCTGGTGGCCTGGGACCTGGACCGTACGGACTGGCGGATCTTCCGCGCCGACCGCGTCACCCCGCGGGCCCCGGCCGGGCCCCGGTTCACCCCGCGCGAGCTGCCGGGCGGTTCGGCGGCGGCCTTCGTGACGGGGAGGTTCCGGGGCGGCGACGGCACCGGCGACTGGCCCTGCCGGGGCGAGGTGGTCCTCGGGCTGCCCGCGGCCGAGGCGGCCCCGTACACCGGGGACGGGATCGTCGAGGATGCGGGGCCGCACCGCTGCCGGCTGGTGCTCGGCTCCTGGTCGTGGACGGGGCTCGCCACCGCCTTCGCCCGTTTCGACGCGGACATCGAGGTCATCGGCCCGCCCGAACTCGCCGCGGCCTTCGCCCGGCTGGCACAGCGCTGCGCCGATGCCGCGCGCACCGGTGACGGACGGGCCCGGCGCGGCTAACCTCCGCGCCTGGGAGCGCTCCCATCACCGCGCGCCCCCGCCGTTCTCTCCCCCCACGAGCCGCCGCTGCCCGCCCGGGCAGCGACCGAAGGGAAGGCCCCCATGGTGAGAAGCCGATCGTCCTGGCTGTCCGCCGCCCTCCTCGCCCTGGCCGTGCTGCTCGGCCTCGCCGGCCCGGCGCCCGCCGCCACCTCGCCGCCCCGTACCGGATCTCCCGGGAGCACCGGGTCGTCGGTGGCGGAGACCGTGGCCGCCATGCAGCCCGGCTGGAACCTGGGCAACACCCTGGACGCCACCGGCCCCGACGAGACCTCCTGGGGCAACCCCCGGGTGACCCGCGCGCAGCTGAGCGCCATCCGGGACCAGGGCTTCCGCAGTGTCCGCGTCCCGGTGACCTGGAGCCGGCACCAGGGGCCCGCGCCCGGCTACACCATCGACCCGGCGCAGCTGGCCCGGGTCACCGAAGTGGCGGGCTGGGCCCTGGAGGAGGGCCTGTACGTCATGGTGAACGTGCACCACGACTCCTGGCAGTGGATCATGGAGATGCCCAGCCGGCCCGACGCCGTACTGGAGCGGTTCGTCGCCACCTACGAGCAGATCGCCGCGGCCTTCCGGGACGCGCCGCCGGAACTGCTGCTGGAGAGCGTCAACGAACCCTTCTTCGAGGGGTCGTCGGGTGACGCCGAGAACGCGGAGCTGCTGCACCGGCTGAACGCCGCGTTCGTCTCCGTGGTGCGGGACTCCGGCGGGGTCAACGCCACCCGCCCGCTGGTCCTGTCCACCCTGCACGCTTCCTCCGAGCAGGAGCGGCTGGACGAACTGGCCGCCTCGCTGGCGACCTTGGACGATCCCGCGCTGGTGGCCACCGTGCACTTCTACGGCTACTGGCCGTTCAGTGTGAACGTGGCGGGGCACACCCGCTTCGACGAGGTCACCCGGCAGGACCTGATCGACACCTTCGACCGGGTGCACGACACGTTCACCGCGCGCGGGGTGCCGGTGATCGTGGGGGAGTACGGGCTGCTCGGCTTCGACCGCGGCACCGAGACCGTGCAGCAGGGTGAGAAGCTCAAGTTCTTCGCGTTCCTGGGGCAGTACGCCCGGCAGAAGCGGCTGACCACGATGCTGTGGGACAACGGCCAGCACTTCGACCGCACGGCCGGGCGCTGGCGGGACCCGGCGCTGTTCCGGCAGATCAGCACCAGTTGGAGCGTCGACTCCGCCACCGGCTCCACCGACCAGGTGTTCGTCCCGGCCACCGGTACCCCGGCCGAGGCCACCGTCGGGCTGGATCTCGCCGGGACGGAGGTGACGGCGGTGCGGCACGGCGCGGACGCCCTGGCGCCGGGCGGCGACTACGTGCTGTCCGGGGACGGGCTCACCCTCACCGCGGACACCCTCGCGCGGCTGACCGCCGACCGGCCGCACGGCGTGGCGGCGGTGCTGTCCGTCGAGTTCGCCCGGGGCGCCCCGTGGGATGTCCACATCATCCGGTACGAGATGCCGCAGCCGGCGGACGCCACCGGCACCACCGCCGGCTTCGCCGTCCCGGTCGCGTTCCGGGGGGACCGGCTGGCCACCATGGAGGCGGTCTACGCGGACGGCGGCAACGCCGGTCCGCACGACTGGACGCCGTTCAAGGAGTTCGGGGCGGCCTTCTCGCCCGACTACGCCGGGGAGCGGATCACCCTGACGCCGGAGTTCTTCGACGAGATCAGGGACGGTTCCACGGTGCGGCTGACGTTCCACTTCTGGAGCGGGCACACGCGGGAGTACACCCTGACCCGGTCCGGCACCACCGTGACCGGTACCGCCGGGGGCTGACGGCCGGGGGGTGTCCGCCCGGGCCCCCGGGCCCCGCGGGCCCCCCCCCCCCCCGCCCCCCGCGCGCGGGGCCCGGCCCCCCGCGCCCCCGCACGCCCCGGCCGTCAGCCGCCCAGCCCCATCTGGGCCGCGCCCGCCGCCTTCACGGCCGCTTCCTCGCCCTCCACCGTCACCCGCGCCGCCCGCTGCCGGCCCGAGGCGAACAGCAGCAGCTCACCCGGCTCACCGGTCACCGTCACCACCGGAGCGCCCTTCTGCGCCACCACCGTCTGCCCGTTCGGCCGCCGCAGCACCAGGCCCACCGGGCTCTTGCGGCCCATCAGCCGCGCCGTCGACTCAAGACGCTTCCACAGCGCCTCCGCGAACACCGGGTCCAGCGCACGCGGCTCCCACCCCTCGCCGCCGCGCCGCACGTCCTCGGCGTGGATGAAGAACTCCACCGTGTTCGCCGCCTCGTCGATCGGCTTCAGCGAGAACGGTGAGCCACGGCCGGGACCGGAGCGGATCAGCTCCAGCAGCTCCGCGTACGGCTTCGCCGCGAACTCCGTACGGATGTTCTCGCCCCGGGCCGCCAGCGGCTTGATCACCATGCCGGCCGCCGCGTCCGGGCGGCGCTCACGCACCACCACATGCGCCGCCAGGTCGCGGGTGTTCCAGCCGTCGCACAGCGTCGGGGCGTCCGGGCCGGCCTCTTCCAACAGGTCGGCGAGCACCAGTCGTTCACGTTTGGCATGGGTAGACATGTGTCCCAGCCTAGGACGAGCGCCCGGCAACCGTCCCGCCACCGCGCCGCGCCCGGCACAATGGGGCCATGGCCCGCAGCACATCCGCACTCGACCCCGCCATCGCCGCCCGCCTCAAGCGGACCGACGACGGCCTCGTCCCCGCGATCGCCCAGCAGTACGACACCGGCGAGGTGCTCATGCTCGGCTGGATGGACGACGAGGCCCTGCACCGCACGCTCACCACCGGCCGCTGCACGTACTGGTCCCGCAGCCGCCGCGCCTACTGGGTCAAGGGCGACACCTCCGGGCATCACCAGCACGTCAAGTCCGTCGCCCTCGACTGCGACGGCGACACCCTGCTGGTCAAGGTCGACCAGGTCGGCGCGGCCTGCCACACCGGCGACCGCACCTGCTTCGACGCGGACCCCCTGCCGGTCACTCCGGGGCAGTAGGCTCACCAGCCATGACGCAGCAGGCGCAGCAGGCGCACCGGGCATCGCCGGACCCCGACCGCTTCCGGATACTGGCCAAGGACCGCAGAGTCATCCCGGTCACCCGCCGGCTGCTGGCCGACGGCGACACTCCGATCGGCCTCTACCGCAAGCTCGCCGCCGAGCGCACCGGCACCTTCCTGCTGGAGTCCGCCGAGAACGGCCGCACCTGGTCCCGCTACTCCTTCATCGGCGTCCGCAGCGCCGCCGCCCTCACCGTCCGCGACGGCGCCGCCCACTGGCTCGGCACCCCGCCGGTCGGCGTCCCCACCGACGGCGACCCGCTGCACGCGCTGCGCGCCACCCTCACCGCGCTGCACACCCCGCGCGACCCCGGCCTGCCGCCGTTCACCGGGGGCATGGTCGGCTACCTCGGGTACGACGTGGTCCGCCGCCTGGAGCGGATCGGCGAGCACGCCCGCGACGAGCTGGGCCTGCCCGAACTCACCATGCTGCTCGCCTCCGACCTCGCGGTCCTCGACCACCGCGACGGCACGGTGCTGCTCATCGCCAACGCCATCAACCACAACGCGCGCGACACCGGCGTGGACGAGGCGTACGCCGACGCCGTCGCCCGCCTCGACGCCATGACCGCCGACCTCGCCCGCCCGGTGCCGGCCGAGGCGGTGCCGCTGCCCGCCTCCGAACTGCCCCCGTACACCGCGCACTGGGGCGGCCCCGACTTCCGCGCCGCCGTCGAGGACGTCAAGGAGCACATCCGGGCCGGTGACGCCTTCCAGGTGGTGCCCTCCCAGCGGTTCGAGACGGCCTGCCCGGCCGCCGCCCTCGACGTGTACCGGGTGCTGCGGGCCACCAACCCCAGCCCGTACATGTACCTCTTCCGCTTCGACGGCTTCGATGTCGTCGGCTCCAGCCCCGAGGCCCTGGTGAAGGTGGAGGACGGCCGCGCGATGCTGCACCCCATCGCCGGTACCCGACCGCGCGGCGCCACCCCGCAGCAGGACGCCGACCTCGGCACCGAACTCCTCGCCGACCCCAAGGAACGCGCCGAGCACCTGATGCTCGTCGACCTCGGCCGCAACGACCTCGGCCGGGTCTGCGCGCCCGGCAGCGTCGAGGTGGTCGACTTCATGACGGTCGAGCGCTACAGCCACGTCATGCACATCGTCTCCACCGTCACCGGCACCCTCGCCGACGGCAGGACCGCCTTCGACGCGCTCACCGCCTGCTTCCCCGCCGGCACCCTCTCCGGCGCCCCCAAGCCGCGCGCCCTCCAGCTCATCGAGGAACTGGAACCGGTACGGCGCGGCCTGTACGGCGGCTGCGTCGGCTATCTCGACTTCGCCGGCGACGCCGACACCGCCATCGCCATCCGCACCGCGCTGCTGCGCGACGGCACGGCGTACGTCCAGGCCGGTGCCGGGGTCGTGGCCGACTCCGACCCGGTGGCCGAGGACACCGAGTGCCGTAACAAGGCGGCGGCGGTTCTCAGGGCGGTCGGCACCGCAGCGAAGCTGCGCGGTAGCGTGGAGGGGTGACTCGTGAGCCGGCCAGCAGCAGCCCCGCCCGCGCCTCGCGCCGCGCGCTCGGCGCGGCGCTGCTCAGTGGCGCCGCCGGGGCAACCGTCGTCCTGATCGCCGCCGGGCAGACCTGGGCCGAGGGGGAGACGAGCCAGAACGGCCTCGGCGCCGGCGAACTGCACGTCACGGCCAGCGGCAGCGCCGTCTCCGGTCTGCCCAGCGCGCTGGCCCTGGTGGGCCTGGCGTCGCTGGTCGCGGTGTTCGCGGTCCGCCGCACCGGCCGGGTGGTCGTCGCCTCCGTGCTGGCGCTCAGCGGGGCCGGCGCGATCGGCGCCGCCCTGGTGGGCGCCTCCGACACCACGGCCCTGGAACGCTCGGCCGGTGACGCGCTCGGGCTGACCGAGGCGGCGGTGACCGGCGTCAGCCACTCCGGCTGGCCGTGGATCTCGGCCGTGGGCGGACTGCTGCTGCTGATCGCCGGGCTGCTGGCGCTCAGTTACGGCCGGCAGTGGCCGGCGATGTCCGGACGGTACGAGCGGACCGAGCGCGGCGACCGGCGCGGCCGGCGCGGCGCGGTGGACCCCGACCGTCCCGAGGACCTGTGGAAGGCCCTGGACCGGGGCGAGGATCCCACCACCTAGGCGGGGCGTTCGGGACCAAGGGCCTCATCCGGCTCCCCGGAGGGGCCTGACACAATGGTGGTGGGCATTCCCCACCACCGAGGAACACAAGGAGCATGAGCATGGCGGGCCACGACGACCACGGCAACACCCCTGCCGCCTGGACCGGTGTCATCATCATGATCGCCGCCTCGATCGTCGGCGGGTACTTCATGGTCGCGGGCCAGCCCTTCGTGGGCCTGGGCGCCTGGGTCGGCCTGTCCGTCGTGGGCGTGGCCGCCGGCCTGGTCATGCGGGCGATGGGCCTGGGCAAGAAGCCCGAGGCGCTGCCCGCGCAGCGCACCGCCCCGGCCGCCGAGCACACCACCGAGCCGGCCCCGGCACCGGCCGCCGCGGGCGGCAACTGACCGCACCGGCCTCCTGCCGTACCGGCAGCGCACCCCGAGAGCACCCGCCGCGG
>NZ_JBHWJL010000219.1:0-8968 GCF_042731495.1 Streptomyces sp. NPDC059853 | reverse complement strand
GTGTGTTCTCGCTGCGCGACCAGTTCGTCGGCTGGGTCCGGCGCCGCCAGCGCCCAGAACTGTGGCAGCTGTACGACGGCCGGCACGCCCCCGGCGAGCACGTGCGGGTCTTCCCGCTCTCCAACTGGACCGAGCTGGACGTGTGGCAGTACATCGGCCGGGAGAAGATCGAACTCCCCGCCATCTACTACGCCCACGAACGCGAGGTGTTCGCCCGCTCCGGCATGTGGCTGGCCCCCGGCGACTGGGGCGGCCCGCGCGAGGGCGAGCGCACCGAACGCCGCCTGGTGCGCTACCGCACCGTCGGCGACATGTCCTGCACGGGCGCCGTCGAGTCGGACGCGGCCACCATCGAGCAGGTCATCGCCGAGATCGCCGCCTCCCGCCTCACCGAGCGCGGCGCCACCCGCGCCGACGACCAGCTGTCCGAGGCCGCCATGGAGGACCGCAAACGCGAGGGGTACTTCTGATGCCGGACACCACCTCCCTGCTGCGCTTCGCCACCGCCGGCTCCGTCGACGACGGCAAATCCACCCTGGTGGGGCGGCTGCTGCACGACTCCAAGTCGGTTCTGGCCGACCAACTGGCCGCCGTCGAGACCGCCTCCCGCAACCGCGGGCAGCGGGCGCCCGACCTGGCGCTGCTCACCGACGGGCTGCGCGCCGAGCGCGAGCAGGGCATCACCATCGACGTCGCCTACCGCTACTTCGCCACGCCCCGGCGCCGGTTCATCCTGGCCGACACCCCCGGACATGTGCAGTACACCCGGAACATGGTCACCGGCGCCTCCACCGCCGACCTGGCGGTCGTCCTGGTCGACGCCCGCAACGGGGTGGTGGAGCAGACCCGCCGGCACGCCGCCGTCGCCGCGCTGCTGCGCGTGCCCCACGTGGTGCTCGCCGTCAACAAGATGGACCTGGCCGGCTACGCCGAGCCGGTCTTCGCCCGCATCGCCCGCGAGTTCGCCGGCTATGCCGCCTCGCTGCGCATCCCCGCGGTGACCGCCATTCCCATCTCGGCGCTGGCCGGCGACAACGTGGTCACGCCCTCGGCGCACATGGACTGGTACGGCGGGCCCACCGTGCTGGAGCATCTGGAGACGGTCATACCGGCGGGCGGCGAACCCGCCGCCGGGCCGGCCCGGTTCCCGGTCCAGTACGTGATCAGGCCGCAGACCGCCGAGCACCCCGACTACCGGGGGTACGCCGGGCGGCTGGCCGCCGGGGAGCTGCGGGTGGGCGAGCCGGTCACGGTGCTGCCCTCGGGCCGCTCCAGCACGGTGACCGGCATCGACGCGCTGGGCACCGCGGTGGACGTGGCCCGCGCCCCGCAGTCGGTGACGGTGACCCTCGCGGACGACCTCGACATCTCGCGCGGGGACGTGCTGGTGCCCACCGGCAGCGGGCCGTTGCCGTCCCAGGACCTCACCGCCACCGTGTGCCATCTGCACGACCGGCCGCTGGTGCCGGGGTCCCGGGTGCTGCTGAAGCACACCACGCGCACCGTGAAGGCCATCGTCAAGGAGATCCCGTCCCGGCTCACGCTGGACGACCTCTCGCAGCACCCGGCACCGGGCGCCCTGGCCGCCAACGACATCGGCACGGTGGTGCTGCGCACCGCGGAGCCGCTGCCGGTGGACCCGTACGCGGACTTCCGCACCACCGGATCGTTCCTGCTGATCGACCCGGCGGACGGCGCCACCCTCACCGCCGGCATGGCGGGCGAGGCGTTCGCGCGCCCGGCGGCCGGCGACGGCGCGGCGGCGGACGACGAGGGGTGGGATTTCTGACCATGCCCCGGGATGTCTTCTCGACCTTCGCGAAGGAGGGCGGGCGAGTCGGCAGCGGCGCACTGGGCGCCGGGCACGGCGGGATCGCGCGATGTGCGGGCCACTGAGCACCTGAGCCGCTCGCCCCGCACCACCCTCCCGCCACCGCTCCGTGCCGGGAGGCGCCCCCGACCGCCCGGCCGTGCTCCGCGCGCCGGTCGGCCTCCCGAGAGGATTCCCCCGTGACCACCGCGCGCCGCCGCCTGCTGACCGCCGCCGTCCTCGCCCCGCTGCTGATCGGCGTCACCGCCTGCGGCTACGGCTCGAACAACTCCTCCGACGACTCCGGGACACCCGCGGCCCGGGAGGACGCCGGGGAGGCCCTGTCGGTCGACAACGTCACCATCGGCTACTTCGCCAACATCACCCACGCCACCGCCGTCATCGGCCTCCAGGACGGCGGGCTCATCGCACAGGAACTGGGCGGGACGACCTTCACCCCGTCCGTCTTCAACGCCGGCCCCTCCGCGATCGAGGCGCTCAACGGCGACTCCATCGACGTCACGTTCATCGGCCCCAACCCGGCCATCAACGGCTGGGCCCAGTCGGGCGGGCGCAATCTGCGGATCGTCTCCGGCGCCGCGTCCGGCGGTGCCTCCCTGGTCGTCAACCCGGACCGGATCTCCGGTCTGGACGACCTGGAGGGCGCCACCCTGGCCACCCCGCAGCTGGGCAACACCCAGGACGTGGCGCTGCTCAGCTACCTCGCCGACCAGGGCTTCGACGTGGACCCGACCACCGGCGCCGGTGACGTGGACGTGGTGCGCATCGCCAACGCCGAGATCCCGACCGCCTTCGAGGGCGGCGACATCGACGGCGCGTGGGTCCCCGAGCCGACCGCGGCCAAGCTGGTCAACCAGGGCGCGGTGGAGATCCTGGACGAGGCGGAGCTGTGGGAGAACGGCCAGTACGTGGTCACCCACGTCATCGCCGCCCAGAGCTTCCTGGAGGAGCACCCGGACGTGGTGGAGGCCATCATCCGCGGTGTGGTGCGCACCAACGCCTGGATCAACGAGCACCCGGAGGAGGCGAAGGAGCAGTTCAACACCGCCGTCGCCGCGCTGCCCGGCGGCAGTGAGCTGCCCCCGGAGGTCCTCGACCCGGCCTTCGACCACGTCGAGTTCCTGAACGACCCGCTGGCCGACTCGCTGCGGATCAGCGCCGAGAGCACGGTCAACGCCGGGCTGCTGGACGAGGTCGACCTGGCCGGGATCTACGACCTCTCACTGCTGAACCGGGTGCTGGCCGAGGAGGGCCTGGACCCCGTCGACGACGGCGGCCTCGGTGTCGAGTGACGACCGCCCCGGCCCGTCCGACCCGTCCGATCCGCAATCCCACCACGAGGTGAGAGCGATGGCCACCACACTCAACAAGCCGGACGCCACCACCACCGCCGCCCCGGCCGCCGAGCCGGCCGTCCGGCTCGACGGGGTGTCGAAGTCCTTCGGCCGCCCCGGCCGGTCCCAGCTCGTCCTGGACGGCATCTCGCTGGATGTCGCCCCCGGCGAGTTCGTCACCCTGCTCGGCGCCTCGGGCTGCGGCAAGTCGACGCTGCTGAACCTGGTCGCCGGTCTTGACGCGCCCACCTCCGGCACCATCACGGTCCCCGGCGGCCGGCCGGCCCTGATGTTCCAGGAGCACGCGCTGTTCCCCTGGCTGACGGCCGGCAAGAACATCGAACTGGCGCTGCGGCTGCGCGGTGTCCCCAAGGCCGGGCGCCGCCCGGAGGCCGAGCGGCTGCTGGAACTGGTGCGGCTGACCGGCTCGTACGGCAAGCGGGTGCACGAGCTGTCCGGCGGCATGCGGCAGCGGGTGGCGCTGGCCCGGGCGCTGGCGCAGGACAGCCGGCTGCTGCTGATGGACGAGCCGTTCGCGGCGCTGGACGCCATCACCCGGGACGTGCTGCACGAGGAGCTGACCCGCATCTGGTCCGAGACCGGGGTGTCGGTGCTGTTCGTGACGCACAACGTGCGCGAGGCGGTGCGGCTGGCGCAGCGCGTCGTCCTGCTGTCGTCCCGCCCCGGCCGGATCGCCCGTACCTGGGAGGTGGACATCGCCCAGCCGCGCCGCATCGAGGACGCGGCGGTCTCCGCCCTGTCCCTGGACATCACCGAACAGCTGAGGGGGGAGATCCGCCGTCATGGCCAGCACTGAGACGAAGGAGGGCACGCCCGGGGGCGGTGACCTGGCCGGCCTGGAGGCGGGCCTGGACGCCCTGGAGAGCCGGGCGGCGGACGAACGGCCGCCGCTGGGCCGGGTGCTGCTGAGCAAACTGGTGCCGCCGCTGGTCGCGGTGGCACTGGTGCTCGCGGTGTGGCAGATCGCCTACTGGGCGGAGGTCAAACCGGACTACGTCCTGCCCAGCCCGCTGGATGTGTGGGGCGCCATCGAGAAGATGTGGCTGGACGGGGTCCTCCTCGGCTACATCTGGACCAGCGTCTCGCGCGGCATCCTCGGCTTCGCCATCGCCATCGTGGTGGGCACCCCGCTGGGGCTGCTGGTGGCCCGGGTGAAGGTGGTCAGGGCGGCGATCGGGCCGATCCTCACCGGCCTCCAGTCGCTGCCGTCCATCGCGTGGGTCCCGGCGGCACTGATCTGGTTCGGGCTCACCGACACCGCGATCTTCGCGGTGGTCCTGCTGGGCGCGGTGCCCTCGATCGCGAACGGTATCGTCGCGGGCGTGGACCAGATCCCCCCGCTGTATCTGCGGGCGGGCCGGACGCTGGGCGCGCGCGGGCTCACGGCCGTGCGGCACATCCTGCTGCCGGCCGCGCTGCCCGGCTACCTCGCGGGCCTCAAGCAGGGCTGGGCGTTCTCCTGGCGCTCCCTGATGGCGGCGGAGCTGATCGTCACCTCGGCGAAGCTGGGCACCGGCCTGGGCCAGCTCATGGAAGGTTTCCGGGCGTTGCAGAACATGTCCGGGGTGCTGGCCACCATCATCCTGATCCTGCTGGTCGGGGTGGCCATCGATCTGCTGTTCTTCTCCCCGCTGGAGCGGCGGGTGCTGCGCAGCAGGGGCCTGCTGGCGAGGAGCGGCTGACCGGGGCCGCCCCGCTGCTGCTGATCGCCCACGGCAGCCGGGACCCGGGGCACGCGGCGACCGTGCACGCGCTGGCGGCGCGGGTGCGGTCGCTGCGGCCCGGGCTGCGGGTGACGGTGGGCTTCCTGGAGTTCGACCGGCCCTCGGTGCCGCGGGCGCTGGCCGGGCTGTACGCGGCGGGGATACGGGAGGCGGTAGCGGTTCCGCTGCTGCTGACCCGGGCCTACCACGCGAAGACCGACATCCCGGCCGTCCTGGCGGAGTGCCTGCCGGAACTGCCGGGCCTGCGGGTACGCCGGGCGGGGGTGCTGGGCCCCGACCCGCTGCTGCTCGCCGCGCTGGAGCGGCGGCTGGCCCGGGCGGTCCGGCCGGGGACGGCGGGCGAGCGGGCCCGGGTGGTGCCCGGGGGCCCCGCTGCCGCCGCCCGCACCGGCATCGTGCTGGCCGCCGCCGGGTCCTCCGATCCGGCGGCGCTCACCGCCGTCGGCGCCATCGCGCGGGACTGGCGGGAGCGCGCCGGCTGGGCCGCGGTGCGGCCCGCGTTCGCCTCGGCCGCGGAGCCGGGGACGGCCGATGCCGTCCGCGCGCTGCGCGCGGACGGCATCGGGCGGGTGCTTGTCGCCCCGCTGGTGATCGCGCCGGGCCGCCTCCCGGGGCGGATCGCGGCGGCGGCCGGGGAGGCCGGCGCCGACGGTCTCGCGCCCGTGCTGGGCGCCGCCCCGGAGCTGGCCGCCCTGCTGCTGCGCCGCCACGACGAGGCCGTGGCGGCGAGCGGCGCGGACTACAGCGTGGCGGGCACGTACTTGTAGCCGACCCGGCGCACCGTCACGATGCGCTCCCGGTGGGCCGCGCCGAGCTTGCGGCGCACCCGTGCGACGTGCACGTCCACCGTCCGCTGGTCGCCGACGGGGCCGTACCCCCAGATCGTCGTCACCAGTTGCTCGCGGCTGTAGACGCGGTGCGGGTGGCGCACCAGGTGGGCCAGCAGCTCGAATTCGAGGTAGGTGAGCTCCAGCAGCGTCCCGTCCACCCGGGCGGTGCGCTCCTCCTCGTCGATGGTGATGCCCCGTCCGCTCTCCGCCCCCCGGGTGGGGGCGGCGGAGGCCGGCACGGTGATCAGCTCGTTCAGCCGGGTGCCCGCGGGGGCGAGGACCAGGTAGCCGACCAGGGGTACGGAGCTGTCCACGCCTTCGGGGACAACGGTGATCGTCATGTCGGACAGATCTGACAGGGGTGTGGTCAGCTGCGGCATGATCGGCTCCTTCACGGATATGGGACGGTCGAAGCCTTGGGCGGTCATGGCGTGGGGGCCTTTCGGAAGGTCACTGAGGTCACTGCGGCGAGAGCGCCGAACCGGCGGCGGTGGACGCGGGGAGCGCTTCGATGAAGGCGTCGATCGCGTCGAACAGGCGCAGTTCGGCCTCGGGACGGATCTGCGCGGATCCGTCGGGGCGGCGGGCGATGTCGTCCTCCAGCTGGTAACAGCCGCCGACCACGTGCCGGGCGCGCAGGGCGGTGAGCACCGGGCGCAGCGCGTAGTCGATGGCCAGGACATGCGCGTAGCTGTCCCCGGTGGCCAGCGGCAGCACCGTCTTGCCGGCCAGTCCCGACCGCGGCAGCAGATCGAGAAAGGTCTTCAGCAGGCCGGTGTAGGCCGCGGTGTACACAGGGGTGGCGACGATCAGCCCGTCCGCGACGGCGACATCCTCCAGCGCGCGCCGCAGCACGGCGCCCGGCCGGCGGATGCCCAGCAGTTCCTGGGCCGGCAGTTCCCGCACCACCAGGTGGGCCGCGTCGAATCCGGTGAGCGAGAGCCGGTCGATGGCGTGCTGCACCAGTGCGGCGGTGCGCGATTCCCCGGCCGGGCTGGCCGATACCGCGAGAATGTGCGTCATGAATCACTCCGGGAGCATCGGAAAACCGGAAAAGGGACCGGGAAAGGGATGAGGAACGGCAGGGCAGGGCGACACGGTGGCGCGATGTCCGATGCGAGCCGCGGAAATGACGGGTTGCCGCCCGTCGGCGGGTGGTGATTCAACAACGCGGCTGGTGCCGGGGATTCACGGCCGCTGCGGGCCCGAGGAGGTCAGCTGTGCTGTGTTCAGTGGCCGTTGGCACAGATAGCGCTGGCCTGCCGTCGCAGATCGACGTGCAGGCGCGTCACGAGAACGTCAGCTTGACTCACAGTACGTGAGCTTGCCAGCAACCTCTCGCCGCCGTCAAGGTATTGCCGCCGCGTCTCAATTGCTGGAACGCCGGCAATGCGGCGGGGGCCGTATTTCGCCGGATGACGGTCGTGAAAACGCGGATGCCCGCTTGACCGGGGCGCCGACGGGCTGTCAATGTGGCCGGCATGTCGACCGGCAAGCGCTTCTTTTCCAGGCAGCACGTGGACTTCGTCCGCGTGGCCAGCGCGCTGTGTCGCCGCGGCCGTCCCTGACGGTCGCGCCCGGTGTCAGCCGTGGGCGCGGCGTCCCGCCATTTCCGCCCCGCATCCGGCACCGCAGAAGAGGTCGCGCCATGTCCGTTTTCTCCGCTCCGCCCCGTTCGCCCGCCGACCCGGGCGCCCCGTACACCCCGGCCCGGCTGGCCGAAACCGCTCGCAGGTTCGCCGCCCGCCCCGCGTCCTGGCGGCCTCTCGCCCGGTTCACCTCACCGGAGCGCTGGTACCACCGGCTGCACCGGGCCGAGGGGTACGAGGTGTGGCTGCTGACCTGGCTGCCGGGGCAGGGCACCGAGATCCACGACCACGGCGGCTCCGCCGGGGCGTTCACGGTGGTGGCGGGCGCGCTGAGCGAGGAGACGTTCCCGGGGACGCGGCACCTCCCGGTGGGCGGGCTCCGGTCGTTCGGGCCGCGCCACATCCACCGGGTCAGCAACCGCGGAACGGAACCGGCCGTCAGCGTGCACGCGTACGGACCGGCGCTGACCTCGCAGACCTCCTACCGGCTCGGCGCGGACGGCGCGCTGCGGCCGGACCGTACCGAGACGTTGGACGACTGATCCCATGACGACGATCGACGCACATCTGGCGGCCGTCCGCGCGGACCTGGAGCGGCTCCACCCGCACCAGGCGCAGGCGGCGCGGGAGAAGGGCGCCGTGCTGGTGGACACCCGGCCCGCCTTCCAGCGGGACGCGGACGGCACCATCCCGGGCGCGCTCGTGATCGAGCGCAACCACCTGGAGTGGCGCTGCGATCCGGCGAGCGGTGCTTCGGTGCCGGAGGCCACCGACCGCGACGTGCACTGGATCGTGGTGTGCGACGAGGGGTACGCCTCGTCGCTGGCCGCCGCCTCGCTGCGTTCCCTGGGGCTGCGCCGGGCCACCGATCTGATCGGCGGCTTCCAGGCGTGGCGGCGGGCAGGGCTGCCCGTGGAGGTCTCAGACCCGACCGGCGATTCCCCCCTACGCGGCGACACGCAGCTCAACCACCGGCCGGGTCCCTCTCCCACCCCGGCGGGTCCGTCATCGTAAATGGTACAGACCGATTACCGCCAGTGGGCGGTCTGATACGCACCGGCCATGCAGGATGAGGGCATGTCAGGTGAGCCCGAGCGACTGCCGTTCTTCGTCTACGGAACCCTGCGCGCCGGGCAGCGCCACTACGCGTGGGCGCTGCGCGGACACACCGGCCGCGAGGAGCCGGCCGTCCTGCCGGGCGCGGTGCTGTACGAGGGCCCCGGCTATCCGTACGCGGTCGGGGTGCCCGACGCCGGACGGCTCGTCCACGGCGAGCTGATGCACATCCGGCCGGAGCGCTTCCCGGCGGTCCTGGCCACCCTGGACCGGCTGGAGGGCCCGGACTACGAGCGGCTGACGGTCCGGCTGCCCGGCGGCGCCCGCGCCTGGACGTACCTGGCCGCCGAACCCCTGGCGACCCGGCTGCGCGCCACCGGCACCCCGGTGCCGGGCGGCGACTGGCTCGCCCGGGGCGGCTGAGTCCCCTTAGCCTGCGGCGGTGGACAGACATCCGATCACCGACGGCGGGCCGCTCCTGCGCCCGTGGGCCGGGAGCGATCTGCCGGCCGTCCGGCAGGCTTTCGCGGCCCCGCTGATGGAGCGGCAGTTCGACGCACCGCTGCCGGGAGGGGTCGTGGAC
>NZ_JBHWJL010000218.1:0-8990 GCF_042731495.1 Streptomyces sp. NPDC059853 | reverse complement strand
GGCAGCGTCAGCTGTTTATAAGAGTCAGGCGTGTAGCCGAGATCCGAACCGCCCGCCGCCGCCCTCCCCGACCTGCGCGAGGCGTACCGCACGGCCTCCCAGCTGTACGAGAAGGTCGGCGTCGGCGCCGATCTGCGCGCCGAACAGGCCCGCGCCGAGAGCGACGAGAGCGCGGCGAGCGCCGCCCTGGAACGCCTCACCAACAAGGTCCGCACCCGCGCCGCCAAACTCCTCGCCGAACTCGACGGCGCCGACGGCCCCTCCCGGCAGGCCGCCGCCGCCCGCGCCGAATCCCTCGTCCAGCTGCTGGAGACCCGCTCCTCCACCGCCAGCGAACACCTGGGCCGGCTGCGCGGCGAAGCCGAACGCCTCGCCCCCGCCGAGGGCGAGGCCCACACCGACCTCCCCGCCGACCGCGTCCCCACCGACGCCGAGCACGCCCGCGACCTGCTGCGCACCGCCACCGCCGAACTCGCCGCCCGCGAGGACACCCTGACGGCCGCCCGCGCCGCCCACGAGGACCTGGTGCGCGAGCACCACACCGCCCGCGACGGCGCGGGCGGCTTCGAGGAGACCGCCGCCCTCCTGCGCGACCTGCTGCGCGACCCGCAGCCCGAGCAGCAGCCGGCGGACGACGGCACCGAGCCGGACACCCCCTTCCCCGGCACCCTCGCCGAGGCCCGGCAGTCCGCCACCGACGCCCGCCGCGCCCTGCGCTCGTGCGCCGCCGCCCTCACCGCCGCCGACGCGGCCGTCCGCGACGCCGGCGACCTGCTGGTGCGGCACGCCAACTCCGCCCGCTACGAACAGGTACGCACCCCCGCCCGGCAGCAGATCCGCGAACTGCCCGCCGCCGCCCTGCCCGAGCACGCCACCGCCTGGGCCGAGGCGTTCGCGCCCCGGCTGCGCGTCCTCACCGACGAACTCGCCCAGCTGGAACGCAACCGCGACTCCATCGTGGACCGGCTGCGCGGCCTCGTCGAATCCTCCCTGGCCACCCTGCGCTCCGCCCAGCGGCTGTCCCGGCTGCCCGAGGGCCTGGGGGAGTGGTCGGGGCAGGAGTTCCTGCGCATCCGCTTCGAGGACCCCGACCAGGCCACCCTCAGCGAACGGCTCGGCGAGGTCATCGACGAGACCACCCGCGCCGCCGTCAAGAAGAACTCCGACCTGCGCCGCGACGGCATGTCCCTGCTCCTGCGCGGCACCCACGCCGCCCTGCGCCCGGGCGGCGTGGCCGTCGAGATCCTCAAGCCCGACGCCGTCCTGCGCGCCGAACGGGTCCCGGTCGGGCAGATGGGCGACGTGTTCTCCGGCGGGCAGCTGCTCACCGCCGCCATCGCCCTGTACTGCACCATGGCCGCCCTGCGCAGCAACGACCGGGGCCGCGACAAGCACCGGCACGCCGGCACCCTCTTCCTCGACAACCCCATCGGCCGCGCCAACGCCACCTATCTGCTGGAACTCCAGCGCGCCGTGGCCGACGCCCTCGGCGTCCAGCTGCTGTACACCACGGGCCTGTTCGACACCACGGCGCTGGCCGAGTTCCCCCTGGTCATCCGGCTGCGCAACGACGCCGACCTGCGCGCCGGGCTCAAGTACATCAGCGTCGAGGAGCACTTGCGCCCCGGGCTGCCGCAGCAGCGCTCCGGCGAGACCGAGACCATCCACGGGGAGATCACCGCCACCCGCGTGTACCGCAAGCCCGAGGCGGACCCGGCCACGGAAGCCGGGGCCGCCCCGGCTCAGTGATCGTGATGCCCGGCGGACCTGCGCCCGCGGGCCACGCTGCTCGGCACGGACACCACTCCGTGCCGCTGCAGCCAGGCCTGCCGGGTGATCCAGATGTCCAGCACCGCCCAGGTCGCCACCACGGTGGAGGCGACCGAGGAGATCGTCATCGGCAGCGCCAGCCAGGAACCGGCCAGCGTGCACAGCAGGACCACGACCACCTGACTGAGCGTCAGCGCGATGATGATGACCGCCCGTACCGCCGCGTTGCGCACGGGATCGGGCATCCGGGGTCTCGCATACACTCCGCCGTCCTCCGGTACGGTGAGATGTTCTGTTATGTCCCGCGGCACCATGGTAAGATGCCGCCCGGCCCACGCCCTCACCAAGTCCTCACGCCCAGCCACCTGTCGCGGTAGTAGGCTCGCGCTGTCGCAGCACGCAACGGCACGGACACACCCCGGGGAGGGCACGCACGTGCGAGGGAAGTCGATCCGACGAAAGATAGGGGCACTGCTGCTGGTGCCCCTGCTGTCGCTCGTATCGATCTGGGCGTTCGCCACGGCCATCACCGTCGCCGAGGCCAGGTCGCTGCTCGCCGTCGCCTCCGTCTCCGACAAACTCGGCACCCCGGCCGAGGCCGTCATCCACGCCATCCAGCAAGAACGCCGCCAGACCCTGGTGTTCCTCGCCGACCCGCGCCGCTCCGACGCCCTCGCCGACCTCCACGACACCCAGGAGGCGACCGAGGCGGCCGTCTCCGAGGTGCGCGAACAGGCCGCGGGCGGCGCCCGCGACGACCTCAACGGCGGTGCCAAGGACCGGCTCGACGCCTTCCTCACCGGCCTCGACGGCCTCGCCGCCCTCCGCGACCAGGTGCAGAACAACACCATCTCCCGCACCGCCGCGCTCGACGCCTACACGGTCGTCATCGACCCCGGCTTCCGGTTCCTCGCCGCCCTGCACCTCGTCGAGAACGTGGACCTCGACCGGCACGGCCGCGCCGTCGTCGGCATCGCCCAGGCCCGCGAGTACCTCTCCCGCGAGGACGCCCTGGTGGCCGGCGCCCTCGCCGCCGGCCGCATGACCGACACCGAACTGCGCCAGCTGGGCGACCGCATCACCGAACGCGCCCTCGCGTACACCACCTACCTCCCCGACCTGCCCGCCGAGGACCAGCGCGCCCACGACGTGTTCTGGGACACCGGCCCCGGTCACGTGCTCACCGTCGTCGAGGGCCGGCTGCTGGACGGCGGCACCCGCTCCGCCCGCCCCGACCAGTGGGTGGACACCGGCGGCAACGCCCTCGAACAGCTGCGCATCCTCGGCGAGTCCGCCCAGGAGCGCTACCAGGACGCCGTCGACCCCGAGGCCACCGCCGTCCTGGTGCGGGCCGGCGCCGCCGGAGTGCTCGGCGCCGCCGCCGTCATCGTCTCGCTGGTGGTCTCGCTGCGCATCGGACGGGCCCTGATCCGCGACCTGATGACGCTGTCGAAGGAGGCCAAGGACGCCGCCGAGGTACGGCTGCCGGGCGTCCTGCGCCGGCTCGCGGCCGGCGAGCGGGTGGACGTGGAGACCGAGGCCCCGCACCTGGAGTACGGGCGCGACGAGGTCGGCCAGGTCGGCCAGTCCCTCAACACCCTCCAGCGCGCGGCCGTGGCCGCCGCCGTCGAACAGGCCACCGTACGGCGCGGGATCTCCGACGTCCTGGTCAACCTCGCCCGCCGCAACCAGGTCCTGCTGCACCGTCAGCTCGGCCTCCTGGACACCATGGAACGGCGCGCCGACGACGCCGACGAACTCGCCGACCTCTTCCGGCTCGACCATCTGACCACCCGGATGCGCCGGCACGCGGAGGGCCTGGTGATCCTCTCCGGCGCCGCCCCGGCCCGGCAGTGGCGCAAGCCGGTGCAGCTGATGGACGTGGTGCGGGCGGCCGTCGCCGAGGTCGAGGACTATGAGCGCATCGAACTGCACCGCATGCCGCAGCTCGCGGTCGCGGGCGGCGCGGTCGCCGACCTGACCCATCTGATCGCCGAACTCCTGGAGAACGCCACCGTCTTCTCCCCGCCGCACACCGCCGTCCAGGTCTCCGGCGAACGCGTCCCGCACGGCTACACCCTGGAGATCCACGACCGCGGCCTGGGCATGAACCCGGAGGCGCTGCGCGAGGCCAACCAGCGGCTGGCGAACACCCCCGAGTTCGATCTGTCCGACACCGACCGGCTCGGTCTGTTCGTGGTGGCCAGGCTCGCGGAGCGGCACGGGGTGCGGGTGGCGCTCAAGGAGTCCCCGTACGGCGGCACCACCGCCGTGGTGCTGCTGCCCGGCGAACTGCTCACCGAGACCGGCGAATGCCCCGACGAGCGCTCCCCGCTGCCCGAACGCCCGGCCCCGCCCGAGCTGCTGAACGGACCGGTGGACGGCCCGGTGGAGCTGGAGGCGCCGGTCGGCTTCCGCGGCCTGGAGCGCTCCCGGGAGAGCACGCGCGGCTTCGGCCCGTACCCGTTCCCCGACACCGCACCGGATGCCGAGCCCGGCACCGGTCCGCACCCGGGCACCCACGCCGGCCCCGGCGGCGACCCGGCCCCCGGCGGCGCCCGCGACCGTGTCCGGCACCCCGAGCCGGACACCGGCCCCGCCGGACGGCCCGCCGCCCCCCACCACGAGGACCCCGCCACCCCGGCCGGCACCCCCGCCGGGGACGACCCCCCACCGCCGATCCCGCTGCCGCAGCGGCGCCGCACCCCGGTGCTGGTCGCCGACCACGGCCGCCCGGTCGGCGAACCCCCGGGCGAGGACCCCGCGCCCGGCCACGAGGAGGACAGCGGCACCGGCACCACCCTCGCCGGACTGCCGCGACGGCAGCGCCGCACCCGGCCCGCACCCGCCCCCGTCCCCGACACCTGGGAGGAGCCGGAGCCCGCGGGCCACCCCGGCCCCGGTCCCACGGAGCAGGACGCCGACGAGGTGCGGGCGAGGATGGCCGCACTCCAGCTCGGCTGGCGGCGCGGCCGGCAGCACAACGACGGCGGTCACCGCCGTGAGCACACCACCACCAGGCGGGACGACGACCCGCAGGCACCGACACCGTAAGGGGCAGACCCATGACTGCACCGGGGGCCGACGCCCGGCACGGAACTCCGCAGGACGGCGAGCGTCTCGACGGCGTACTCGACGAGTTCGTCGGCAAAGTGGCGGGCATGCGCCACGCGCTGATACTCTCCGCCGACGGTCTGGCGCGCGGCGCCTCCAAGGCCCTGAGCCGGGAGGACAGCGAACAACTCGCGGCCGTGGCCTCCGGGTTCCACTCACTGGCCAGGGGCGTGGGAACGCACTTCAACACCGGCGGGGTGCGCCAGACCCTGGTGGAGCTGGATGACGCGTTTCTCTTCGTGGCCGCCGCCGGCCAGGGCAGTGCGCTCGCCGTCTTCGCCGACATCGAGGCGGACATCGGACAGATCGGCTACGAGATGACGCTGCTGATCAAGCGGGTCGGCGCGCAGCTGGGCATCGCCCCGCGCGGCGGCCCGGCCGGCGAGAGCTGACCGGCCGGCCGATGAGCCACGGCTGGTTCGACGAGGAGGCGGGTCCCATCGTGCGGCCCTACGCGATGACGCGTGGCCGCACCCGGGGAACCGTCGATCATCCCCTCGATCTGATCGCCCTGGTGACGGCGGAGACCGGCGATCCGGACGGCGCGGCCGGCGGCGTCAGCGATCTCACCGACCGGGAACTGGCCCCGGAGCACGCCGAGATCATGCGCCGCTGCCGCCGTACCACCGAGTCCGTGGCCGAACTGGCCACCGGGCTCGATCTGCCGGTCGGTGTGGTGCGGGTGCTCATCAGCGATCTGCTGGACGCCGGCCTGGTCCGGGTCAGCCGCCCCGTCCCCGCCTCCCAGTTGCAGGACGACAGCACACTCCGTGAGGTGATCGATGGTCTCCGGGCCCTTTGAGCGCGGCCGCAGCAGGCCGGCCGATCCCACGGCACTGAAGATCCTCGTCGCGGGGGCCTTCGGCGTGGGGAAGACGACGCTGGTCGGCGCCGTCAGCGACATCAAAACCCTTCAGACGGAGGAGTCGCTGACGGAGGCCGGGCGGCCGGTGGACGACATCCGGGCGGTCGCCGGGAAACGGTCCACCACCGTCGCCATGGACTTCGGCCGGATCACGATCAGCGACTCGGTGATCGTGTACCTCTTCGGCACCCCCGGACAGGAGCGTTTCCGCTTCCTGTGGGACGAGCTGGCGCGCGGCGCGCTGGGGGCGCTGATCCTGGTGGACACCCGGCGGCTGGCGGACAGCTTCTCGGTGGTGGACTTCTTCGAGACCCGCGGGCTGCCGTTCGCGGTGGCGGTCAACTGCTTCGACGGGGCCATCCGTTACCCGCCGGAACAGGTGCGCCGGGCGCTGGACCTGGACGAGGACGTGCCGGTGATGCTGTGCGACGCGCGGGAGCGCGCCTCGGCCCGGGACGCGCTGGTGGCGGTGGTGGAGCACGCGCTGCACCGCTCGGCGCGGCAGCGTTCCGCCGTGTCCTGAACAGGGGTTGCGGCCGTGACGTCCTGAGGCTGTTGCGTCCATGTCGCGAATAGGTGACAACGCGCCGGAGCGTGAAACGTGATGAGACCACGTGACGTCGGTGATCTGTGACGGCGGCGGACATCGGGACCCACGGGGGTGGCTCCAATGACCGCCGCCGTTGCCCGTGCTAACGAGCAAGCGCTCCGGTGGACACGGGAAAGTCGAAATACGTCTCCGGGTACGGCTCGTCGCGGTAGCCGAAGTGCCACCACTCGGTGCTCACGGGTGCGAATCCCTCGGCGTCGAGGGCGTCGGCCAGCACGCGGCGTGCGGCCCGCGCCCCGGCGGGGACCTCGCGGGAGTCACCGTGCGAGCGCGGGTCGAAGAAGTCGAAGCCGGTCCCCATGTCGACCAGGGTGCCGTCCGCCGCCCGCACCAGGGTGAGATCGACGGTGCTGCCCCGGCTGTGACCCGAGCGCACCGCCAGATAACCCTCCTCCACCAGCCGGTCCTTGGGGACGCGTGGGTAGAACGCGGCGCGGGTGCGGCCGTCCTCGGGGCGTGCCATCCAGGCGGTGAAGTGGTCCACCGCGCGCTGCGGGCGGTAGCAGTCGTACACCCGCAGCCGGTAGCCCCGCTCCCGCAGCCCGGCGGCGGCCCGGCCCAGCGCCTCGGCGGCCTCCCGGGTGAGCAGGCAGACCGGTTCCTCGTAGCCGTCCACGGGCTCGCCGGTGAAGTTGTGCGCTCCCGCGTACCGCATCTCCTCCTCGATGTCCGGGGCGATCGTGCGCAGCGCCACGAAGCCGGCGGGCGCGGTGTCCGTCACCGGTGGCCGGCCCTGCGAACCGGACAGCGGCAGGACGAGAGCGGCCCCGGCGACCGCGAGGGTGGCCAGGGCGGCGGGGGAGCGGCGCATAACCGGTTCCTATCAGGGGTGCGCGGATGCCGCGAGCACGGTGCGGCCGATGTGGTGACGGAGTGCCGGTTTCTTCACGTACCCGGTGGTAGGCGGGGGCGGCGCCCGCTCCTACCGTGAGGAGTACTCAGCAGTAAGGGCGGTCCGGACCAGCCTCTGCCGCGGTGTCATCCCCCCTGTGATCAGCGAGGAGCCGCCCCATGAAGCTGCCCGGGCCCCGTACCCGTACCCGTCCCCGTACCGCGCGCGCCGCTCTCGGCGCGCTGCTGGCCGCCGTCCTGCTCGCCCTGCTGCCCGCGCCCGCGGGTGCCGCCCCCGCGGCGTCCGCCTCCGCCGCCGGTGGCTGGAACAAGGAGGGCTGTGTCCCGGCCCCCGCCCACCCCCGGCCCGTGGTCCTGGTGCACGGCACCTTCGCCGACGGCACCACCAACTGGCTGGGCCTCGCGCCCTATCTCGCCGCACGCGGCTACTGCGTCCACTCCTTCGACTACGGCCGGCTGCCCGGCGTCCCGCTCCTGGGCGGTCTGGCCCCCATCGAGGAGTCGGCGGACGAACTCGCCGCCCAGGTCGACCGGGTGCTCGCCGCCTCCGGCGCCTCCGAGGTGGACCTGGTGGGCCACTCGCAGGGCGGGCTGATGCCCCGCTACTACCTCAAGCACCACCCGGACGCGGCCGGCAAGGTCAACGCGTTCGTCGCGATCGCGCCCAGCACCAACGGCACCACCCTGCTGGGGCTCACCAAGCTCCTCGACCTGGTCCCCGCCCTGGACCGGGCCATCGCCGGGAACGCGCCCGCGCTCGCCCAGCAGGTGGCGGGCTCCGGCTTCCTGCGCGAGCTGAACGCGGACGGCTACACGGTGCCGGGCGTCACCTACACGGTGATCGCGACCCGCTACGACGAGGTGGTCACCCCGTACCGCTCGCAGTTCATCGACGAGCCGGGCGTACGCAACGTCCTGCTCCAGGACCTGTGCCCGCTCAACATCTCCGAGCACGCCACGATCGGCCTCCTCGACCGGATGGCCTTCCACGAGACGGCCAACGCCCTCGACCCGGCCGGGGCCGAGCCCACCACCTGCTGGTCCTTCCTGTCCTGAGGCCAACGGCGCCGGATCAGTACAGGCCCTCGGCGTAGCGCGGGCCGTAGTGCTCCTCCAGCAGCGCCAGGGAATCGTCCGGCCGCTCCAGCGCCTTGGCGATCCGGGCCCGGCTCGGCAGCGACCCGGGCTGCCAGCTGTCCGGGTCCCAGGTGTGGGAGCGCAGGAACGCCTTGGAGCAGTGGTGGAAGATCTCGTCGATCTCCACCACCAGGGCCAGCCGGGGACGGTTGCGCCGCACGATCATGTCGTCGAAGAACGGTGCCTCGCGCACGATCCGGGCGCGGCCGTTGATCCGCAGGGTGTCGCCGCGCCCGGGCAGCAGGTAGATCAGTCCGACGTGCGGGTTGGCGAGGATGTTCCGCAGGCCGTCCAGGCGCTTGTTGCCCGGGCGGTCCGGGATGGCCAGGGTGCGGTCGTCCAGCACGAGGGTGAAGCCGGGCGGATCGCCCTTGGGCGACACGTCGCAGCTGCCGTCCGCGCCGCTGGTGGCGATCAGGCACAGCGGGGAGCGGGCCAGCCAGTCCCGGTCCAGCGCGTGCAGCGCGGAGCGGGCCTTGTCCCGGGTGTACGGGGCGGGTTCGCCGATCAGCTCGCGCAGTTCGCTCTCGGAGGTGACCTCCGTGAACGGGCCGGATGCGGTCGTCATCGCTCTCCCTTTCCGGGTGCTCGCGGATGCTGACAGCAGGCAGCCTACGGCGGTGCCGCCGCCCTCCCCGAAGG
>NZ_JBHWJL010000217.1:2245-9036 GCF_042731495.1 Streptomyces sp. NPDC059853 | reverse complement strand
AGCATCACCGCGAACGCCAGGTGGGCCTCGCGGTGGTAGCGGATCTGCCAGGCGTTGGTGTCCTTTTAACCGTCGCGGGTGTCTAACTCGGCGTTACCGGTCTTGGCGTGCGCCACCCCGGGCACGTCCCCGAGCACGGTGGCGGTGCCCTGGGTGACGGTGTCGCGCATCATCGTGCGCAGCGCGTCCACCGTCTCCGCGCTCAGCTCGCGCGGCGCGACCGCCGGGTCGGGCACCGCGTCCGGCACCAGCACCGGCTGGTGGAACGTGCCCTCGGCGACCGTCGCCGCGACCGAGGCCATCACCAGCGGGCTGGCCTGCACCCGGCCCTGCCCGATGAGGGAGGCGGCCAGGTCGCTGGCGCCTTCCGCGTCCGGCACACTGCCGTCGAACGAGCCGGCGCCCAGGTCCCACTCCACGCCGATGCCGAACGCCTCGGCGGTCAGCCGCAGCGTGTCGTCGTCGAACCGGTCGCGGTTGCCTATGTACGCGGTGTTGCAGGAGGCGGTGAACGCCTCGTGCAGCGTGGTGTCCGGGCCCAGCTCGAACTCGTTCTGGTTCTGGAAGCGGTACCCCTCGACCGTCTCGTACTTCGGGCAGCCGATGGCCTCCTCCGGCGCGGTGCCGTTCTCCAGCAGCGCGGCCGTGGTGATCACCTTGAAGGTGGAGCCGGGCGCGAGCTGCCCGCTCAGCGACCGGTCGCCGCTGTCCAGCGGCGAGTCGGCCGCCGCCAGCACCTCACCGGTGGACGGCCGCACCGCCACGATGGACCCGGCCTGGTCCGTGCCCTCCAGCGCCGCCTCGGCCGCCCGCTGCACGTCGGCGTCGATGGTGGTCTGCACCGGGGTGCCGGCCTCGCCGCCCTCCTGCTCGTACAGCACCTCCACCGCGTCCCCCGACTCCCGGTCGGCGATCACCACGGTGGCACTCGCGGTACCGGCCAGCTGCTCCTCGTACCGGCCCTGGAGCCCGGAGGAGCCGGTGCCGGTGGCCGGGTCGATGCCGCCGACCACGGTGCGCGCGAGATGCGCCAGCGGCCGGGTGTCCTCCGCGAACTGGAGGCCCTCGACCGCGCGCAGTTCGTCCTCGTGCTCCCGGAAGACCTGGTCGCGCAGGCTGACCACGGAGACCGCCTGGTCCGGGTCGGAGTCCTCGACCCGGTCGGCGAGCGCGTCGGTGTCCAGACCGACGTCGAGGCCGTCGAGCGCCTCCCAGGCCGCGTCCGGGTCGGTCAGCCGGGCCGGCCAGATGCTCAGGTCCCACACGGCGGAGGGGCCGGCGAGCTGGCTGCCGTCCGCGGCGAGGATCGGCGCCCGCTCGGGACGGTCGGTGCTGAGCACCAGGGTCTGCCCGTCCGCCAGCTCCGGGTGGACGAGCCGCGGCTCCCAGTGCACGTGCCAGCCCTCGTCCTCCACACCGTCCCGGGCGGCGTACAGGCTGGACTCGTAGGACCACTCCCCGACCCCGGGCAGCGTGAACGACGCGGTGAACGGCACGGCGTACGAGGCCTCGGGGGCCCCGTCTCCCGGCTCGCCGCGCACCGGCGTCCCGCTGACGGTGAGCACCGTCTCCTCGGCGCCCAGATTGCGCTGCACCGATTCCAGCAGAGAGGCCGCGGCCTTCGCGTCGTCGGTGTACGCCGCGGCCGCCTCCGGGTCGCCGTCCGCCCAGGCGCCGAGGAACCGTTCGGCCTCGGCCCGCGCGGCGTCCTCCGGGCTGTCGCCGTCACGGAGCAGCAGGACCGCGCCGATCGCCAGCACGGTGACCCCGACCGCTCCCGCTATGATCCACTTCGTTCGATGACGTCCGGTGTCCTGGTCCTGCTGCTGCGGCAGATCCCACCCCGGTGCGCTGTCTCCCATGCCGGTGACCCTACCGGGCCCCACCGACACCCGGTCCGTGCCGTCAACGACATCAGGCCCCGGTCCGCGCGAACGCGGGCCGGGGCCTGAGGTGAAACCGTGGAGATGGCGGGAATCGAACCCGCGTCCAGCGACGTGGAAGGAGGGCTTCTCCGAGCGCAGTCCGCTGCGATTTTCTCGGCCCCGGAGATCACGCGGACAAGTCTCCGACGGGCTCAGTCACTGTGAAATGTCCCGTTACCCCCCGTGACCGGGGCTAACGGTGAAGTTCCCTAGCTGATACCAGGAACCGGGACGGGAACAGGCCCGGGCTGGCACCTCACCAGTCGCTACTTATGCAGCGAGGGCGAAGGAATCGCGCTTGGTATTGGCGATTATTTTTTTGCGGCATATGGTTAACGAGATCATTGCCGCTTCCTCGGCTCGCTTCCCCTGCTTCGACAACCGCTGTCGAAACCGATCATCCCCATGTTGAGTTGACAAACAACCGAACCCTTCCGGGCCCGCTTCCCCCAGTATAGGGCACACGCCCGCGCCGCGCCCGGGCTTTTCCCCGGGCCTCAGGCCCGCTGCCTGCGCCGCGCCGCCGACATCGCCCGCTGCGCCTCCCGGGTGTCCTGCTTCTCCCGCAGCGTCTGCCGCTTGTCGTACTCCCGCTTGCCGCGCGCGACGGCCACCTCGACCTTCACCCGCCCGTTCGAGAAGTACAGCGCGAGCGGCACCAGCGTCAGCCCGGTCTCCTGGACCTTGCCGATCAGCTTGTCGATCTCCGCCCGGTGCAGCAGCAGCTTCCGCTTGCGGCGCGCGGCGTGGTTGGTCCAGGTGCCCTGCGCGTACTCCGGGATGTGCACGTTGTGCAGCCAGGCCTCACCCCCGTCGAGCTGCGCGAAGCCGTCCACCAGCGAGGCCCGGCCCTGCCGCAGCGACTTCACCTCGGTGCCGGTCAGCACCAGGCCGCACTCGTAGGTGCTCAGGATCTCGTAGTCGTGCCGCGCCTTCTTGTTCTGCGCGATCAGCTTGCGGCCGGACCCGATCTTGGTCTCTTTGCCCTTGTTCCCCTTAGCCATGACGTGATCAGTCTACGGCGCCGGGCCCGCCCGGCGCCGCCCCTTTACGCCAGGCCCGCCAGCACGGTGCGTGCCTTCGCCTCGGCGTCCTCGCCCGCGCCCACCGGCAGGTCCGGCTCCACCGGGCGCTCCTGGTCCACCGTCCGCCCCGAAGGGGTGACGTAGTGCCCCACGGTCAGCTCGGCCACCGAACCGTCCGGCTGCTCGCTCGGCATCTGCACCGTCCCCTTGCCGAAGGTGCGCGACCCGACCAGCACCGCCCGGTTGCGGTCCTGGAGCGCCGCCGCCAGCAGCTCCGCCGAACTCATGGTGCCGCCGTCCACCAGCACGACCAGCGGGGTCCCGGTGTCCCCGCCCGGCTCCGCGTGCAGCGCCCGCTGGTCGCCGTGCACGTCGTAGGTGGCGACCAGCCCGCCGTCCAGGAAGACCGACGCGGCCCGCGCCGCCTCGGTGAGCAGCCCGCCGCCGTTGCCGCGCAGGTCCAGCAGCACCGCGTCCCCGGCCGGGACCCGCTCCACCGCCTCCCGCAGCTGGTCGGCCGCGCCCCGGCTGAAGGAGGAGACATGGATCCGGGTCACCCCGGGCACCTCCCGCGTCACGGTCACGGTCTCCGCCGTCAGCCGGGCCCTGGCCACCTCGGTCTCCCACCGCTCCCCGGCCCGCGCCAGCCCCAGCAGCACCGTGGAGCCGGGCCCCGCCGCCGTCGGCAGGTCGCTGCCGCGCAGCCGGCCCACCGCGTCGGTGACGGCGCCGCCGTCCAGGCCCGCGCCGTCGATGGTGAGGATCTCGTCGCCCGGCAGGATGCCCGCCTCCTCGGCGGGGCTGCCGGCGTGCACCTCCCCGACCACGATCCGGCCGTCCGGGGTGCGGCTGACCGCTATCCCGGTGCCCACGTACTCCCCCTCCAGGGAGAGCCGCAGCCGCTCGTACTCCTGCGGCGAGTACGCCGCCGCCCACCGGTCGCCGCTGCGGCTCACCAGCCGGGCCGCGTCGCCCGCGTCCCGGGGCGCCGAGTCGTCACCGGCCGCCTCCCCGGGCGCCCGGCCGGCCCAGCCACCGCCGCCCGGCTCCGGGTCCTCCACCCAGGAGCCGGTCGCGGCCCCCGACATCAGCACACCGGCGAACACACAGGCCAAAGCCGCCCCACGCCGGACAGACCGGGGCGTCAGCCGATCAGTCGGACCTGACATGGACGGGAGTGTAGGACACCGAACCGGGGCGCGCGGAAGGCCGTTCGGGCCCGCGTGGCGTGATTCATCACACCCGGCTCACACCTTCAGGTACTTGCGCAGCGCGAAGAAAGCTGCCACGGACGGCATGAGCGCACCGACCGCCAGCACGAACGGCAGCACCGAGATCACCGCGTCCCAGCCGATGAAGTTGATCAGCGGGATCTCCTGCGCCAGGAAGTTGTTGATCGCGAAGTACTTCACCCCGACCAGCAGCACACACGCGAACAGACCGCCCAGCAGCCCCGCGATCGCCGCCTCCAGGATGAAGGGCATCTGGATGTAGAAGCTGGACGCGCCCACCAGCCGCATGATCCCGGTCTCCCGGCGGCGGCTGAACGCCGACACCCGCACCGTGTTGACGATCAGCAGCAGCGCCACCACCAGCATCAGGGCCATCAGCCCCAGCGCCGCGTAGTTGACGCCGTTCAGCAGCGCGAACAGGTTCTCCAGCTGCGCCCGCTGGTCCTCGACCGAGTACACGCCGTCCCGGCCGGCGAACGCGGTCGCCACCACGTCGTACTTCTCCGGATCCACCAGCTTGACGCGGAACGACTCCTGCATCTGGTCCGGCGTCACCACGGCGGCGATCGGCTGGCCCTCCTGCTGCTCCTGGTACCGGTCGTACGCCTCGGCCGCCGACTCCTGGTAGACCTCGTCGACCAGTTGCATCGACTCCAGCTCGCCGAGGATCTCCTCCTTCTGGTCCTCGGTCACCGCGCCGCGCGCGCACTGCGGCGCGTTGTCGGCGTCGTTCTCGTTGCACAGGAAGATCGAGACCTGGACCTTGTCGTACCAGAAGTCCTTCATGCTGTTGACCTGCTGATTGGCCAGCAGCGAGCCGCCGAGGAGCGCGAGCGAGAGGGCGACCGAGACGATGACGGCGAAGGTCATCGTGAGATTGCGGCGGAGACCGACTCCGATCTCCGACAGGACGAAGTGGGCGCGCATGGCGTCCTTTCAGTGCGGGGGTGGGGTGCCTTCGGTACGCCCGAGGTCAGTTCTGGTAGCCGTACACGCCGCGCGTCTGGTCACGCACGAGTCGGCCCTTCTCCAGCTCGATCACCCGCTTGCGCATCTGGTCCACGATCTGCGCGTCGTGCGTCGCCATCACCACGGTGGTCCCGGTGCGGTTGATGCGGTCGAGCAGCTTCATGATGCCAACGGAGGTGTCCGGGTCGAGGTTGCCCGTCGGCTCGTCGGCGATCAGCAGCATGGGGCGGTTGACGAACGCGCGGGCGATGGCGACCCGCTGCTGCTCACCACCGGACAACTCGCCCGGCATCCGCTCCTCCTTGCCGCCCAGACCGACCAGATCGAGGACCTCGGGGACGGTCTTGCGGATCTTGCCGCGCGACTCCCCGATCACCTCCATCGCGAAGGCGACGTTCTCGCCGACGGTCTTGTTCGGCAGCAGCCGGAAGTCCTGGAAGACGGTGCCGAGCTGGCGGCGCACCTGCGGCACCTTCCAGTTGGACAGCCGGCCCAGGTCCTTGCCGAGGACGTGCACGGTACCGGTGCTGCACCGCTCCTCACGGAGCAGCAGCCGCAGGAAGGTGGACTTGCCGGAGCCGGAGGAGCCCACCAGAAAGACGAACTCGCCACGCTCGACCTCCAGGGAGACATCGCGCAGCGCGGGCGCGGTCTGCCGGGGGTACGTCTTGGAGACATTGTCGAATCGGATCACGGTTACACCACGTCAAGGCTGGGTACATGCGGCGGAAGCCCTGGCGGTATCTCCCGGCCGATGGCTGGGGGAGGCTCCCCCCTCGCTGGGCACAGACCTTACGCGACGCGGCGCATGGTCCGCAGACACCGACCGCTACCACCCGCTTTGCCCCGATCTGGTGTCCGCGGCTCCGGCCAAAGCCTGGCACAGTAGGTAAGGAGGGGGCTGTGAGAGGAGACGATCGCCATGACCGCCGCCGACTGGCTGGTGTGCGCGAACTGCGCGGGGCGCGTGAGCGAGGGCCGGTGCGCCGTGTGCCGGGACCGGCTCGCGCGGATGCGTGAGGAGCGGGGGGCGTGGGGCCCGCTGGGCGCCCCGGGGGCCTTCCTGGTGGCAGCGCTGGTGGCGCTGGCGGCCGTGGTGCTGCTGGTGGCCAGACCGGCCTGAGACCGGCACGCCGTACGCGGACACACGCCGGGCCCGGAGCGGGATTCCTCTCGCTCCGGGCCCGGTCGCGTTACGCGCTGGGTGCGGGACGCCGTCAGGCGGCGGCAGCACCCTTGTTCACGAGGCGCGGCAGGTAGCGGAAGGCCACCCCACCGGCGATCATGGTCGCGGCGCCGATGATCAGCAGCGCCTCACCGCCGGACGCACCGGTCTCGGCCAGCTCACCACGGTCCCCGTTCGGGGTCTCCCCGGCGGGAGTGGTGGTGTCCGGGACCGTCTCGGTGATGTCCTCGGTCGGCGGGTTCTGCTCGATCGGGCTGGTGGCGCTCCCCGGCCCGTCGGGGTCCGGGTTGTTGCCGGTGGCGCCCTCGTTCACGCCGGGGCCGGTGCCGGGGCCACCGTTGCCGCTGCCACCGTTGTCGGAGCCGCCCTGGTCACCACCCTGGTCAGCGCCCTCGTTCCCGGAGCCGCCCTGGTCACCACCCTGGTCAGCGCCCTCGTTCCCGGAGCCGCCCTG
>NZ_JBHWJL010000217.1:0-2146 GCF_042731495.1 Streptomyces sp. NPDC059853 | reverse complement strand
GGTCACCACCCTCGT
This sequence comes from Streptomyces sp. NPDC059853, assembly GCF_042731495.1. NCBI lineage: Bacteria > Bacillati > Actinomycetota > Actinomycetes > Kitasatosporales > Streptomycetaceae > Streptomyces > Streptomyces sp. NPDC059853. The sequence goes on along the minus strand of NZ_JBHWJL010000217.1, from coordinate 2,131 downwards.
CGGCACCCTCGTCGGAACCGCCCTGGTCCCCGCCCTGGTCGGCACCCTCGTCGGAGGCGCCCTGGTCGCTGCCCTCGTCATCGCCACCGCCATCGGTGGCACCCTCGTCCGCACCGGCGGTGACGCCGCCGAGAATGTCCAGACTGATGAGCGAGTCATCCTTTTCGGTCTTGGCACCGCTCGCGTTGGCCGTACCGACCACCGCGAGGGACGCGCCGGCCGCGAAAATCGCCGCTGCGGCAACCCGCGCGACGTTGGCCCGCGTCTTGGAACTGGCCATAAATCCACTACCCCCTGTAGTTATTGATTCTCGACAATGACTGTCGTGGGGTCGCAGCCTCACTCAAGGGCTGCGGCGGCGCTGCGGGAGGCATCCTCGGCGGCTCAGGCCGGTCCGTACTGACGTACCCCGCTGCAACTCGCACCCCAGAACACAGGCATGCCGCGAACAGCTTTCCCGCTCGTCATGCGAGCGTCAAGCGGGATGTCCGTTAAATGCCGTTCAACGCGTGAGAATTGGGTGAAGGTTACTTCTCCTGCTGTTTGCGCCAGCGGATGCCCGCTTCGAGGAAGTCGTCGATGTCCCCATCGAGAACGGCCTGCGGGTTACCGACCTCGTGCTCCGTCCGCAGATCCTTCACCATCTGGTACGGCTGGAGCACATAGCTGCGCATCTGGTTGCCCCAGGAATTCCCGCCGTCTCCCTTCAGAGCGTCCATCTTGGCCTGCTCCTCGGCGCGCTGGTGCGCCAGCAGCCTCGCCTGGAGGACGCGCATCGCGGCGGCGCGGTTCTGGATCTGGGACTTCTCGTTCTGGCAGGAGACGACGATGCCGGTCGGCAGGTGGGTCAGCCGCACCGCCGAGTCGGTCGTGTTGACGGACTGGCCGCCGGGCCCGGAGGAGCGGAACACGTCGACCCGGATCTCGTTCTCCGGGATCTCGATGTGGTCGGTCTGCTCCACCACCGGCAGCACCTCGACGCCCGCGAAGGACGTCTGCCGCCGGCCCTGGTTGTCGAACGGCGAGATCCGCACCATCCGGTGCGTGCCCTGCTCGACGGAGAGCGTGCCGTACGCGTACGGCGCCTTGACGGTGAAGGTGGTCGACTTGATGCCGGCCTCCTCCGCGTACGAGGTGTCCAGCACCTCGGTCGGGTAGCCCTTGCGCTCGGCCCAGCGCAGATACATCCGCTGGAGCTGTTCGGCGAAGTCCGCCGCGTCGACCCCGCCCGCCTCGGCGCGGACGCTGACCATCGCCTCGCGGCCGTCGTACTCGCCGGACAGCAGCGTGCGGACCTCCAGCTCGTCCACCGCCTTCTGCACGGCGGCCAGTTCGGCCTCGGCCTCGCGCCGGGTGTCGGCGTCGTCCTCCGCCTCGGCCAGCTCGAACAGCACTTCCAGATCGTCGATCCGGCTGCGCAGTTCGTCGGTCTTGCGCACCTGGCCCTGGAGGAGGGCCAGCTTGCTGGTCACCTGCTGGGCGTTCTCGGGGTCGTCCCACAGCGAGGGCGCCGCGGCCTGCTCCTCCAGCGCGGCAACATCGGCCCTCAGCTGGTCGAGGTCGAGGACAGCCTCGATCGACTCCATGGTGGAGGCGAGAGACTTCAGAGCTTCGGATACATCGACTGCTGCCACATACCCCAGCCTAACGGCTGCCGCATCCCACCCGGCCGCCCCGTGCCTCCCCGGCCTCCCGGGGCCCGCCGAGGGCCGGGAGGCCGGGGCGCCGGCGGCGGTCCGCCGTGGCCCGGGGCGCGGGGACGGTCAGGGGGTGGCGGTGGGCGGGAGGTCCTGCTCCGCCGTCTCCCCCGTGCCCCGGCCGTCGTCGGTGCCGTCGTCGCCGCCCGCCAGCAGCCAGCCGCCGAGGGCGGCGGCCGCCGCCACACCGGCCGCCACCGTGACCGCCAGCCGGCGCCTGCGGCGGGAGGCCGCCTGGTGGCGTGCCGAGCCCGCGCGGGCCTGGCCGGGCGCGCGGGGCGTGCGCGCCGTACCGTGCGCGCCGCCCGCCAGTTCCTCCGGGCCGGGCACCCGCATCCGGGTGTGGGTGGCGCGTTCGTCGTCGAGGAGGCCGGGGTGCACCAGCGGGACGGCGGCCGGCAGCGGCCCCGGCTCCGCGCCGCGCGGCTCCACCG
>NZ_JBHWJL010000216.1:0-9050 GCF_042731495.1 Streptomyces sp. NPDC059853 | reverse complement strand
GCCCGGGCGTGCCTCCTTCCGCCGCGGAATGACGCGGCGGAATCCCTTCTATGGGTCGGCCATGACGGGCGGTTGGTTCCCGGCCCGCACCGGCTTTTCCGAGGTCGTTTTTCCGAGTTTACCGATCCGGGTGCCGGGAAACATTCGCCATGCCTGGCGGGCCTTTTCCCGTGGCACCTCGAAAGGGGAATGCGCGCACCGTTCTTCGCGCTGCCCGCCATGCGTCGGCGCCCACCGAGCTGCGGGGATCCACACCGCGCGGGGCCGAACGAGCAGACGTGGTGCGTCCCGCACGGTTCTCCAGCGAGGTGGCGATGGCATGGAATGGTACGAGGACGAGTCCTTCTGGTCCGACTTCTCCGGCACCATGTTCTCCGCGCGCCGGGAGGCGGAAGTCGCCGCGCTGGTGGCCGAGTCCCCGCTGCTGTCCTTCGATTCCGGCGCCCGGGTTCTCGATCTGTGCTGCGGCCCCGGCCTCTTTCTGGTCCCGCTCGCCCGCCGCGGATATGCCGTCACCGGTGTCGATCTGAGCCCGCGCATGCTGGAGCGGGCACGGGCGGCTCTCGACGGTGCCGGGGAGCGGGCCCGGCTGGTCCGCGCGGACATGCTCCGCCACACGGAGCCGGGCCGCTACGACGTGGTGCTCAACCTCTTCACCTCCTGGGGGTACTTCGCCCGGCACGAGGACAACGTCCGGGTCCTGCGCAACGCCTTCGACTCGCTGGCGCCCGGCGGCCGGCTGCTGATCGACGTCCTGGGCAAGGAGGTGCTGGCCGGCTGGATCGGCCGGCCCCAGCTCGTCGAACTCGGTGACGGCTACGTCATCCAGCGGGACACCGTGCTCGACGGCTGGCGCCGGCTGCGCACCGACTGGACGCTGGTGCGCGGCGGTTCGGCCCGGGAGGCGTCGATCACCTGCTGGCTGTACAGCGGCGCCGAACTCTGCGCGCTGTTCGAGGCGGCCGGGTTCACCGAGGTGGTGTGCTTCGGCGGCTTCGACGGGGCGCCGTACGACCAGCACGCCCGGCGCCTGATCGTCCGGGGCGTGCGGCCCGCCGGCCGGTGACCGCCGTGCCGGCCCCTCCCCCCGCCCGCCCCGCGCCCGTCCCCGTCCACGCCCACATCACGGACGCCGTCAAGACCCCCGATCTGATCCGTCTCGGCCCGCACACCGTGCTGGCCCGCTTCGAGACGCTGAAGGTGTACGCCGCGCTCGGCGCGGTCCGCGCCCTGCTGGAGCGCGGCACCCTCGCGCCGGGGCAGACCGTCGTCGACAGTTCGAGCGGCATCTACGCGCTGGCCCTGGCCATGGCCTGTCACCGCTACGGCCTGCACTGCCACATCGTGGCGTCCACCACCGTGGACGGCACGCTCCGCACCCAGTTGGAGATCCTGGGCGCCACGGTCGAGCAGATGCCGCCCTCGGACGATCTGCGGCTGGACCAGGAACGCCGGGTGCGGCGCGTCCGCGACCTGCTGCGCGAACGCCCGGGCCTGTACTGGATGCGCCAGTACCACGACGCCGTCCACTACGCGGGCTACCGCGAGTTCGCCGATCTGGTGACCGCCGCGCTGCCGGTGCCCGCGCTGACGGTCGTCGGCGCGGTCGGCACCGGGGCGTCCACCGCGGGCCTGGTCCTGCCGCTGCGGCAACGGGGTGTGGCGGTCCGGCTGGTGGGGCTCCAGCCGTTCGGCAGCGTCACCTTCGGCAGCGACCGCTTCCAGGACCCGGAGGCGATCATCGCCGGGATCGGCAGCGCCATCCCGTTCGGGAACGTACGGCACGAGCTGTACGACACGGTGCACTGGACCGACTTCCGGCACGCCACCGCCGGGGCGGTCGGGCTGCTGCGCGACCACGCCGTCTTCGCCGGTCTCTCCACTGGCGCCGCCTATCTCGCCGCCACCTGGGAGGCGGCGCGCCATCCCGGGCAGTCCTTCCTGGTCATCGGCCCGGACACCGGCCACCGGTACACCGAGCGGGCGTTCGCCCGGCACCGGGAACTGCCGGACCCGCGCACCCTGAAGCCCCACCAGATCACCGATCTCGCCGACCTCGCCCCGCCCTGGTCCGTCATGGAGTGGCGGCGCCGGCGCCACGGCCCGGGGCCGGGCCCCCACTCCCCCGCCGGCCCGCGCCCGGCCGACCGCCAGGAGGGCGCCGTATGACGATCGCCGCACTCGAACTGCTCACCTTCGGCCTCGGCCGGCTCGTCACGGCCGCCCGGGAGTCCGGCCACCGGCTGTGCCTGCTGACCCGGGACCGGGCCGTCTACCGCCACGAACTGGACCGGCTGCCGCCCGACGCCCTGGACATCGTCGATGTCGACACCCTGGACACCGCCGCCTGTGTCGCGGCCCTCGGCGCCCTCCCGGACCTGGCGGGGCTGATCAACTCCACCGACACCTTCGGCATCACCGGCGCGGACGCCGCCGCGGCGCTCGGGCTGCCGGGACCGGACCCGGAGGCGGTCCGGCTGGTCCGGGACAAGTACCGGGTGCGGACCCTCCTGCACGGCCTGGGGCTCGGCCGGGTCCCGGCACACCGGGTGGCAGACCCCTCCCCGGCCGCCGCGACCGGCGTGCTGCGCGCGGTGGGGCTGCCCGCCGTGCTCAAGGACACCGCCGGCACCTCCTCGCGCGCGGTGTGGCCGGTGCGCGACGAACCGTCCCTGCGGGCCGCCCTCGCCGAGGCCGCGCACACCCCGCTGAAGGGCGGGCTGCTCGCCGAACCGTTCCTGAGCGGCCCCGTGTACAGCGCGGAGACGCTGACCTGGGCCGGGCACACCACGCTGCTGGGCGTCACCAGCCGGCAGATGTCGCCGGAGCCCGCCGTGCGGGAGGAGGCCGCCGCCTTCCCCGTGATGCTGGACACCGCCGCCCGCGCGCGGATCGAGACCTGGGTGGGCACGCTGCTGGCGGCGGTGGGCCACGACGCGGGCTTCGCGCACACCGAGTTCGTCGCCACCACCGAGGGGCCCGAACTCGTCGAGATCAACCGCCGGATCGGCGGCGCGCTCGTCGGCGAGGCGCTGTGCCGCCGGCTGGGCATCAACGTGTACGCGGCGGAGATCGACCTCGCTCTCGGCCGCCGCCCGGCGCTGCTGGACACGCCCCAGGCAGCGGGCCCGGCCTGCGGCTTCGTGCTGGTGTACGCGCCCGCGGCCGGAACGCTCACCGGGTGGCGGGGGCTCGACGGCCTGGCGGCCTTCCCCGGCGCCCCGCGGTGGTATCCGACCCTGGCCCCGGGCGACCGGATCACCGCGCTGGGCGACCAGCGGGCGTGCACCGGCATCCTGCTCGCCGAGGGCCCCACCGCCGAACTCGCCCTGCACCGCGCCCTCGCCGCGGCGGGCGGCGTCCGCCCGCTGATCGACACGCCCGACGCCCCGTCACCCGTCTGAGCGGCGCGGCACCGGGCCCGGACCGCGCCCTCCCCTGCCGGGCGGTGTCCCGCCGCGTCCCCACCCGCGCCGGGCGGCTCCCGGCGATCCGGGCCCGGCCCGGCAGTGCCCGCCGGTCACGCCCCGCCGGGCTCCGGGCCGCCGCCCTCGCGTACGGCGCGGAGCCGGCGCAGCCACGCGGCGCCCAGCCGGTGTCCGTCCGGGTAGCGGTCGTCCCGGTCCCAGCGCCAGGTGGTGACGATGGCCAGGACCAGCGTCCGGCAGGCGCGCAGCAGGGGCTGATCGGCGCCCGGGTAGTGCGCGGCGACGGCCTCGGGGGCGTGGGCCAGGTCGAACTCGACGGGGCCGGTGCAGACCGTCTCCAGATCGATGAACAGCGGCCCGTTCCGGGTGGCGAGCAGATTGCCCGGGTGCGGCTCGCCGTGCAGCAGTTGGACGGGGCCGCGGCGGTCGCCGATGACGCCGCTCAGCTCGCGCAGGGTGCCGGTGAGCAGTTCCCGGTCGGCGCCGTTGAGCCCGGGGGTGCGGTCGCGGTGGGCCAGGAGGTGCAGCGCCCGCCCGGCCCGCTCGCTCCAGTGCGGTGCCGGGATGTCGAGCGTGCGCAGGCCGGCGTGCAGTTCCGCCAGGGCACGGGCGAATCCGGCCGGCGGGACGCCGGTGCCGGCCACGGGCGGGTAGTACGTCCAGAAGGTGACGACCCAGCCGTCCCGCTCGTACACCCGCGGCGCCACGCGGGGGTCGAGGGCGGCCACGGGCGCGCCGGCCGCCGTCAGCCGCCGGGCCAGCTCCACCTCACTGCGCGCGACCTGGTCCGCCTCGGGGGCGACGCGGGCCAGGATGTCGCAGGGCAGCAGCCGCAGCGTGAGCTTGTTGGAGTCGTGCAGGACGACCGCCTCGGCGGCCGGCAGGCCGAGCGACGCGGCGATCGACAGGGCGGCGTCGCGCGCGCCGCGGACGCGGGGGCCGTGCATGGGCGCCCGGTCTCCTCTCCCTGGGGTGTTTTCGCCTCCGGCCGGCGGTACGCTGCCCGGCCCGGTGCCGGGCCGGGCCGTTACGCCGGGGGCGCCAGGGCGGCGTCGACGGCGGCCTCGGCGTGCAGCCGGGCGGTGGGGAAGACCGGTACGGGGCTGTCGGACTGCCCGATGAGCAGTTCCAGTTCGGTGCAGCCCAGGATGACGCCCTCCGCCCCGTCACCGACGAGCCGGCCGATCACCTGGCGGAACTCCTCGCGGGAGGCGTCCCGCACCACTCCGCGGCACAGTTCGTCGTAGATGACGCGGTGGACGAGGGCGCGGTCCTCCGCGTCCGGGATCCGTACCTTCAGGCCCTGGGTCTCCAGCCGTGCCCGGTAGAAGTCCTGCTCCATGGTGAAGGCGGTGCCCAGCAGGCCGACCTCGTTCACCCCGGCGGCCCGCACCGCCTCGGCCGTGGCGTCGGCCAGGTGCAGCAGCGGGACGGAGACCGCGGCGGTGACCTGATCGGCGACCTTGTGCATCGTGTTGGCGCAGATCAGCACCAGATCGGCGCCCGCCCGCTCCAGTGACCCGGCGGCGTCGGCAAGGATCTCGCCGGCCTCCTGCCAGCGGCCCTCGGTCTGGAGCTCGGCGATCTCGGCGAAGTCCACCGAGTACAGCACGCAGCGGGCGGAGTGCAGACCACCGAGCCGCTCCCGGGTCAGCTCGTTCAGCATCCGGTAGTAGCTCGCTGTCGATTCCCAGCTCATGCCACCGATCAGACCGATCGTCCGCACTGTCGCCTCCTGTACACGTCCACGGTGAGATGCCGATTCTGCGCGGCCGGGGAGCGGGAAGGCAATCCGTTTGCCCCGCTCCCCGGGCGTCGCACGCCGCGCCGGTGCCCCGTCCCGGGCTCACGCCCGGGCGCGGGCGCGGCCCAGGCGGAGCGCGGAGACGAGGAAGAACACGCCGCCGAGGAAGGCGTAGCCGGCCAGGCCTGTCCAGGGCGGCGCTGCTCGCCCGGGTCGGCGACGCCCCCGCCGGGGAGGACGGCCGGCACTTCGTCATGCTCCCCCCGAACGCACCTTCCCGTCGACGGGCGCCGTGCGGGTGCCCCCGTCCCCCTCGGTGCGGCCCGTGCCGACCGCACGGCCCGCCGCCCATGCCCCGCCGGTGCGCGGGACCGCCCGGCCGCGACGCACCACGGTGCCCCGCCTGCGCCGCGCCGGGGGTGCGTCCCGCGATGCTGTGACCTGTGATGGCGAACGGCGGCGGCGGAAGCGGCCGGGTACCCGGCTTCCCCGCCCACGGGGTGTGGCGGCGCCCGGCGTTGCGCTGGACCGACGCCCTGGTCGCCGCCGCCCTGCTCGGCCTGCTGTACGGGCTGCTGCGCCTGGCCCCCGCCCTCGACGCGCCGTTCCTGCCCGACGCCGCCCCCAGCACCGTCCCGACCGACCCGGTCCACCTGCCGTACTACGCGGCCCGCTCCCTGCTGCGGATGTTCGCCGGGCTGCTGCTGTCCCTGCTGTTCACCGTGGTGTACGCGACGGTCGCCGCCCGGGTGCGGCGGGCCGAACGGGTCATGCTCCCCGTCCTGGACATCCTCCAGTCCGTCCCCGTCCTCGGCTTCCTGGCCATCACCGTCACCGCCTTCCTGCGGCTGTTCCCCGGCTCGGTCCTCGGTCTGGAGTGCGCCGCCGTCTTCGCGATCTTCACCGCGATGGCGTGGAACATGACGTTCGCCCTCTACGCCTCCCTCACCTCGCAGCCCGCCGACCTGGACGCCGCCGCCCGGGTCCTGCGGCTCACCCGCTGGCAACGGTTCTGGCGCCTCGACCTCCCCGGCGGCGCCATCCCGCTGGTGTGGAACGGCATGATGAGTTTCGGCGGCGCCTGGTTCTTCCTCGCCGCCTCCGAGTCCCTCTCCGTCCTCGGCCACCACTACGCCCTCCCCGGGCTCGGCTCGTACGCCGCCACCGCCGTCCGCGCCGGTGACCTGGGCCAGGTCGGTATCGCCATCGCCGTCACCGCCGTGCTGGTCATCGGCGTCAACGCGCTGTTCTGGCGCCCGCTCACGGTGTGGTCCGAACGCTTCAGGACCGACGAGGTGCCACCGGCCGCACGCGTCACCTCCCGCTCCCTGGTGCTCGACATCCTGCGCCGCTCCGCCGTCCCCGGCCTGCTGGCCCGCCCGCTGCGCCCGGCCGCCACCGCCCTGGACCGCGCCACCCGCCCGCTGGGCCGCACCCCCCGCGCCGCGACCGGGCCCGCGCACCGGGCCGGACGGGGCGTGCGCGTCCTGCTGCCCGGCGCCGCCGCCGTGCTCGCGGTGCTCGGCGGCTGGCGGGCCCTGCGCTATCTGCACGACACCGTCGGCCTCGGCGAACTCGGGTACGCCCTGGGTCTTGGCGCGCTCACCCTCGCCCGGGTCGCCGTGCTGGTCGTCCTCGCCACCCTCGTCTGGGTGCCGATCGGCGTCTGGATCGGCCTGAACCCGTCCGTGACCCGCTTCGCCCAGCCCGTGATCCAGGTGCTCGCGGCGTTCCCCGCGAACCTGCTCTTCCCGTTCGCCGCCGCCCTCTTCCTCGCCTGGAACATCCCGCTCGGCCTCGGCGCCGTCCTGCTGATGGCGCTCGGCGCCCAGTGGTACATCCTCTTCAACGTCATCGCCGGCGCCGCCGCCATCCCCGCCGACCTGCGCGAAGCGACCGCGAGCCTGGGCGTGCGCGGCCGGGTGCGCTGGCGGTCCTTCCTCCTGCCGGCCGTCTTCCCCGCCTACGTGACCGGCGGCATCACCGCCGCGGGCGGCGCCTGGAACGCCTCCGTGGTCGGCGAGGCCGTCCAGTACGGCGACCACACGCTGACCGCCACCGGCCTCGGCGCGTACATCACCGAGGCCACCGCGAACGGCGACTTCCCCAAGATCCTCCTCGGCGTCGGCGTGATGGCCCTGTACGTCGTCGCCGTCAACCGGCTGCTGTGGCGCAGGCTGTACGCACGCGCCGAAACCCGCTACCGCCTGTGAGGCCACCCCCATGTGCAGCGCGCACGAGCCCGCACCGATCCTGGCCGCCGACTCCGTCACCCAGACCTTCACCACCCCGGGCGGCCGGGCCCTGCCCGTCCTCGACGGCGTCAGCTTCCGCCTCGCGGACGGCGAGATCGTGGCCCTGCTCGGCAAGTCGGGCTCCGGCAAGTCCACCCTGCTGCGCTGCGCCGCCGGACTGATCACCCCCTCCTCGGGCACGGTTGACCGCAACGGCAGCGTGGCCATGGTCTTCCAGTCCTTCGCGCTGCTGCCGTGGCTGACCGTGCGGCAGAACGTCGAACTCGGTCTCCAGGCCCAGGGGGTGCCCCCCGCCGAACGGCGGCGCCGGGCGCTGGACGCGATCGACATGATCGGCCTGGACGGCTTCGAGGGCGCCTACCCGCGCGAACTGTCCGGCGGCATGCGGCAGCGCGTCGGCTTCGCCCGCGCCCTGGTGGTCGAACCGGACGCGCTGCTGATGGACGAACCGTTCTCCGCCCTCGACGTCCTCACCGCCGAGAACCTCCGCTCCGAACTCCTGTCGCTGTGGGAAGGGCACACGGCCCCGGTGAAGTCGATCCTCCTCGTCACCCACAACATCGAGGAAGCGGTGCTGCTCGCCGACCGGGTGCTGGTGCTCTCCGACAACCCGGGCCGTATCCGCGCCGAGTTCGGCGTGGACCTGCCCAGACCCCGGGACCGGCACGGCGCCCGCTTCGAGGAACTGGTCGACGCGGTCTACGACGTGCTCACCGGCCGCGCCGAACCCGCCACCGCGCCACCCCCGGCCCCCACCCCCATCAGCAGCCCGCTGCCGCGCGCATCCGTCGGCGGCATGGCGGGCCTGCTGGAGATCCTCGCCGCGCGGGGCGGGACGGACGGCCTCGCCGAGATCGCCGAGGCCCTGACCTTCGAGATCGACGACCTGCTGCCCCTGGTCGACGCGGCCGTGCTGCTCGGCCTCGCCGGCACCGCCCGCGCCCGCATCTCCCTCACCCCGGCGGGCCGCGAGTTCACGGCGGCCGGCATCCTGCGGGGCAAGGAACTCTTCTCCCGCCACGCCCTCGCCCGCGCCCCGCTGGTGCAGGCGATCGTCCGGGCCCTGCGCACCGCACCGGGCCACACGCTGCGCGAAGACTTCTTCCTCGACCTCCTGCACCGCGGCTTCACCCCCGGGGAGGCCCGCGCCCAGCTGGACATCGCCGTCGACTGGGGGCGCTACGCCGAGCTGTACGACTACGACAGCGACACCGGAACGCTCACCCTGGAAGAGCCCACGGACTGACCGGACCGGCCCGGGCGCGCTCCCCCGGCGCCGGGTCTACGGACTCCCCCGCCGCCCGCGCCGCCGCCGCGCGGCGACGGGCCGGGTGGTGAGCCAGGTCAGGGCGAGGAAGAGCGGAAGGGTCAAGCCCATCAGCAGCAGGGTCCCGGTGACGGCGTGCAGCACGAAACCGGGGCTGTGCCGGGCGAGTCCTCCGTAGTAGCCGAGGACCACCAGCATGAGCAGCAGCCAGCCTCCGAGGTAGGTGCTGACGACCTGGAGGACGAGTCCGGGCCACCCGCGCCGGTGCGGCCGGACGGGTCGGGGCCGGGCACGCGGCGCACGGCGGATGATGCGCAGCCCGGTCGCGAGGTAGATCATCACCAGCACGTAGACTG
>NZ_JBHWJL010000215.1:0-9069 GCF_042731495.1 Streptomyces sp. NPDC059853 | reverse complement strand
CGGCAGGACGCGGGCGAGCCGCGCACCGGCTCCCCTTTCCGGGGGCGGTGCGCGGCTCGCGTGAAGGCACGGGCCGACCGCGCCGGGCGCGGCGGCGGTCGCGCGTCAGTCCTTGAACGCGTCCTTGGCGTCCTTGAACCGCTCCTTGAGCGGGCGGCCGTCATTCCGGGAACCCCGGGCGCGCTTGGCCCGCTCGTCCGCCACCCGGCTGCGGGCCCGGCCCATGAGCTCCTTGGTCCTGCCGCTGGCCTGCTCGGCCATGCCACGGGCCTTCTGCTTGGTCCTGTCGGTCCTCTCGCTCACGGTGCTCACGTCCTGTCGTGCTCGACTGCAACGTACTCCTCCGCCTGACCGTGACCGGCGGTGTTTAAACCCGGGCGATCACGGCGACCCGAGAAACCCAAGGAGGTACACGTCATGGTCCCGATGCTTCTTGTGCTGCTGCTGGCCGTGGTGCTCTTCGGAGTGGGTTTCGCCGCCAAGGTTCTGTGGTGGATCGCGGTCCTGGTCCTGCTGATCTGGCTCCTGGGCTTCATCGTCCGCCCCCTGACCGGAGAGGGCCGCCGCGCCACCTGGTACCGCTGGTAGCTGCCCTCCCTGAGTCCCGGAGCCGGCGACCACGGGGTGACCGGCCCCGCACCGTACGTGATCGGCGCCCGCCCGTGGGCGCGGGCACGGGTGCGGGGCCGGTCACCCACGGCCCGGTCACTGATAGGTGAAGGTGAGGGGGTTGCTGGTCCCGCCGGGGGTCCTGACGGTGACGGGCACGCTCCCCGTTCCGGGCGGGGAGGTGGCGAGAACGAGGGTGTCGGAGAGCGCGGCGAACGTCGCGGGCGCGGCGCCGAAGAACACCTGCTCCGTGTAGGTGAGGGCCGTGCCGCTGAGCGTGACACTCGTGCCCCCGGCCGCGGGACCGGTGTCGGGGCTGAGGCCGGCGAGGGCGGGCTGCGCCACGTAGGTGTAGTAGGGATTGCCGACGCTCGGGTCGGTGGTCCCCCCGGGAGTGGTGACGGTGACCACCACGGTGCCGGTGCCGGCCGGCGCGGTCGCCGTGACCTGGCCGTCGTTCACGACGGTGACGCCGGTGGCCGGCTGGCCCCCGAAGTGCACGGCAGTGGCGCCTGTCAGGTTGGTCCCGAAAACGGACACGGTGTTGCCGCCCGTCGTGGGCCCGAAGTGAGGGTCGAGGCCGGTGAGGGTGGGCGCGGCTGTCGCGGCGTAGCTGTAGGTCACGCTGTTGCTGGTGCCGCTCGGCGTGGTCACGGTCACGGAGACGGCGCCCGTGCCGGCGGGGGCGGTGGCGGTGATCTGGGTGTCACTGTTCACCGTGTAGACCGCCAGTGCGGCTCCGAAGCGTACGGCGCCGGCGCCGGTGAAACCGGTACCCGTGAGAACCACTTGGTTGCCGCCCGCGGTGGGTCCCTCACCGGGCACGAGCGCGTAGAGCACCGGCGTGGTGAGGTAGGTGTAGGGGAGGCCGTTGCTGGTGCCGCCGGGTGCGGTGATGGTGACGGTGACGGATCCTGTGCCGGCGGGGGCGGTGGCGGTGATCTGGGTGTTGCTGTTGACGGTGTAGGTGGCTGGTGTGGTGCCGAAGTGGACGGCGCTTGTGCCGGTGAATCCGGTTCCGGTGAGAACCACTTGGTTGCCGCCGGTGGCGGGTCCTTGTGGGGGTGTGAGTGCGGTGAGGACGGGTGCGGTGAGGTAGGTGTAGGGGAGGCCGTTACTCGTGCCGCTCGGCGCGGTCACCCTCACGATCGCCTGGCCCGAACCCGCTGGGGCCGTGGCCCGGATCGAGGTGCTGCTGACGACGGTGAAGGCGGCGTTGTTCGAGCCGAAGCGGACGGACGTGACGCCGACGAAGCCGGCACCCGAGACGACCACGGTGTTGCCGCCCGCGGCGGGGCCCTGAGCGGGGCTGAGTACGGTGATCACCGGTGGCATGGAGCATCCTTTCTCGCTCGTTCAGGGGGCACCATCGGTGCGGAGCGCGGCCGCCCCCGGGGCCGTGATGGGGCCGTGCGTGTCCCGGTTGCCCGGAACACACACGGCCGCGGAGGTCAGGTGGTGAAGACGACCGGGGGAGTGCTGGTACCCCCCGGGTTGGTGACGGTCACGTCGAGTGCCGTGCCCGTCGGGGCCGTCGGCGGCACCGTCACGATCAGCTGGGTGTCGCTGAGGGCGACGAAGTCGGCGGCGTAGTTGGTCGGGCCGGCGGGGTCGGTGAAGGTGACCGCGCTGACGTCGTAGAAGCCGGTGCCGGTGATGAGGACGCCGGTGTCGCCCGGGGAGCCGGTGTTGGGGGAGATGGAGAGGGTCGTGGGCTGGTCGTAGTAGGTGTACTGGCCGGACGCGCCGGTGATGGGGCTGGTCCCGCCGGGGTTGGTCGCCGTGACGTTGACGGTGACCGGTGCGCCCGTGACGGGGAAGGACGGCGGGGTGACGGTGCGCTGGGAGTCACTGACCACCGGGCCGAGGGTGCCGGGGCCCGCGGGGCCGAAGGTGACCGCCGTGGCCGTGGCGAACCCGCTGCCGTAGAGAGTGATGGGGGGCGGTGAGGTGTCGGGGCCGACGTCGGGGTTCAGCCCCGCGATCGCGGGGCCGGCGACGTAGAAGAACGGCCGGCCGTTACTCGTCGAGGCGCCCACCGTCACGGTGACGTTCACCTGTCCGGCGCATCCGCCGGGGGCGGTCACGGTGATCTGGGTGTTGGCCACGGTGACCGTGCCGGTCACGTTGGTGTTGCCGAAGTGGACGGTCGGCGTGGTGGCGAGGGCACCGAACCCGGTGCCCGTGATGGTCACCGTGGTGTCGGCCGTGCCTTGGGTGGGGGAGATGGAAGTGATGACGGGTGCCATCGGAGTCCTCCTCTGCGGTCGGATCACCGGATGTCGTGCCGCGACACCCCCGGCGTCGTCCCCGGCGGAAGCGGATACCGGTCAGCGGACCGGAGATCACGACGGGGCGCCCGTCAATGGACCCGCGGCCGGGAATTCCTGGGAATCGCAGCACTGCCGCCGATTACCCCGGTGGGGCGATGAGCGGCCCATCTGGTGGAACATCAGCCAGTGAGCAATTCGGGTGCACGGGCGGCAAGTGAATAAACAGCACATCACCCGAAAGAGTTACCTTTATGTTTCTTGAGAGGCGGTGAGATATGTGTGTGGTGGAAAGCAATAACGCAGAGGTCAGCCGGGGCGAGAATGGCGGTGAGGCAGCGAAAGCGAGAGGGAACCGTTCCGCACTCCATAAGTAGTTGACCTGCGAACTTGTTGCCGTGGGTGCGCCGGCCACCGTGGCGACAAGGAAAGCGGTCCGTTTCTGGTGGCGACTGATTCAGCGTGAACCCAAGCGGGCTTCTTTCCCGAGTGCCTTCCGCATCGTTCGCGCCGTCGCGGCTACGGTCCTTGTGTTGTCCGGGAGAGGAAAGTGTCCCGGTATTCCTACGACGCAAGGAGTCGTGTCAGTGGCACGTTGGCAGGGGTTGAAATTCTGGAGGACGGCGCTTTTCTGCGCGCTGGCCATGGTTTTCGCGCTGGGGACCCCGGCAGCCGCTCTCGAGCCCTCGGCAACCACGGTCGTGGCCTCACCGACAACCGCGAACGTCGGCTCACCGGTGACCCTGACCGCGACGGTCAGCTGCGCGCAGGACCCCAGTGGCGGCCTGGGCGTCACGTTCTTCGACGGCCCCGACCTCCTGGCCACGGTGCCGGTCGGCTCCGACGGCGTGGCGACGTACAGCACGGCCTTCACCACCGCGGGCGCCCACACCATCACCGCGGCCTACAACGGGAATGACGTGTGCGCCGCCTCGAACGACGAGACCACCGTCGTCGTGTCGTCGGCACCCGTTCCCCCCAGCCCGCCCTTCGGGTGGTGCGCCCTCGTCTGCGGCAGCCTGATCAACTTCACCGTCGGCGACATCAACAACGTGATCGTGGTGCGCTGAGCCGTCGTCCGGCCATCCCGTCGGGGGCGACCCGATCGCGGCCCCGCCCCACCCGCAGCCCTGCGGCCCCGGGGCGGGCGCACCGCCTCTCGACGGACCGCACGACGACGGCGGGGCCTTCCTGGCCGATGTGGACATGGCGCTCCACACCCGGCCCGCAAGGCCCTCACCCGTTCACCGCCCCCGCCCGTGACGGCCGGCCGGCACCTCGCCGCGTTGTCAGAGCTCCCCCGCCGCGTTCTCCTCGTCGACGGCCATCGCGAACAGCGTCACCCACTCCATGGCGGCTTCCGCCCGCGCCCCCTCGCCGCGCAGTTTGCGCGCCGCGCTCGCCGCCCGCCGCCGGACCTTGAGACCGCCGGGCAGGATGCCCTCCTGGGTCAGGCCGCGCGCCACGCAGGCGTCCATCACGTCCCAGATGCACAGCAGACCGGCGCGGACGGTGGCCTCGTCACGCCACGCCTTCTCGTTCTCCAGCATCAGCGCGGACACCGACAGGCCACCGAAGTCCGCCCTACAAGTGCATCTCCTCCTCGATGATGCGCGTGATCTCTGGCCACGGTACGTGCAAGACGCCGACCAGCGACCAGTAGCTGTACATCTCCCGGACCAGGGCCGAGACGCCAAGGCATGCGGCATCTCGGTCGATGGAGCCTATGACTCGCCGGGTGATTCCTCCCGCGCCCCGGGCAGCTGGGGCGATGCCGTGACCGATCAACAGCGTGCCCGTACGGATGGCATCCAGCGTGGTCGGCGGCGCAGATCCTGCGAAGTTCCCGTAGATCAGTCGATGCCAGCGTTCTTGGCTTCGAACCCATGCCATGCGTTCCAGTCCGCTGCCGAGGTCTACGGCCATGCGTTCTGGGTGTTCGCAGTTCCACAGGAGCACGATGTCACCGAAGGTGCGCTCCAAGTGGCGGAAGCGCAGAGTGATGCCCTCCACCTGCCGTCGGCGCCACGAGGACAGCTTGCCGTCGACGCTCAGGTGCCGTGCGTGGAAGCCGAGTCGTGAGAGGACCATCAGCCAACCGTCGAGGATGGCGCCGTACTCGTCCAGGTCGCTAACGGGCTGCACCCGGGAGATGTTGACAAAGGAGGTCAGGAAGCCGTCCTTCAGCTGGCCGGTGGCATCGCGTTGGCCCGTTAAGCGAACGACCGGTTGGGGAAGGAAACCGCTTCTGTACGTGCGTGGTTGGCCGCCCTTGAGGAGCGGGTCGAGTGCCTGGACCGCGGAGATGGTCAGTTCGGTCTCCCGGCCCCAGCGGAGAGGGAGGCAGGCTGCACGCGGGACTCCATCCGCCGCGAAGCCAGTCTCCAGGGAGTCGAGCAACTCCCTCCACGAGGGCGGTCTACGCGGTGGTCTGTAAGGGCTGCCGCGGTCCCGATGTCGGACCTCGATATGGTGGCCATCAACCGTGAACTCCCAGCGCGGGCCCAACGCAGTACGCAGCACGCCAGGTATCTGCTGGGCCAAGGCGTCCCCGACCGTACGGTTCGCGCGGGTCAGCAAGGCCGTGTGGCCATCGTCTGGAAGTGGCCGGCCGGGTCGAAACGCTGCAGCCCGATCTCCTGAACCCGGCGGTGGTCGAGGGTTTCGGCCTGCTTGATCTGGTCGGCGAGTCTACGCGCCGCCGTCTCGTCGTCCTCCCGCGGATCGACGACGGTGACCGCACCGGTCTCGTCGCACAGGGCTGCCTGCGCGCATGTTCCTTCCCGCCAGGTCAGCGCGGCCATGGGGGTGCCGGCGCGCAGAGATTCGCCGAAGACGGCGGCACCGGCCTCCACGTACGTACGGGCGTACGTGTAGACGAAGACGGACGCCTCGGCGATCGCAGCCGTCTTGGCAGTACGACCGAGCTCTCCCACCCACTCCACGTGGTCGGCGGCGAGGATGCGCTCGTGACGTCGCACGTACTCCTTGTCGAAGACCGGGCCGACGATTTGGATGTGGCGGCCAAGGATCTGAGCTGCCCGTACCGCGATGTGCGGTGCCTTCTCCTCGTCGATCCGGCCGAGCCAGACGAGGTCGGTGCCGGCTGTGGCCGGAGGCTCCTCCTCGTGGAGGCCCAGGTGGACAGCGAGGTCGGGGATCGGACGGTGGTCGGCGTAGCGCTCCATCATCTCGGGCGAGTAGCAGTAGAGCCGCGACCGCATGCCGTCGAACGCGGTGGGGGTGTGCCGGAAGACCGGCGAGTGCTGGAACGTGGCGACGTCGCAGTCCAGCTCGCCCCAGGTGCGGGTCCAGGCCGGAAGCGACGGGTACTCGTGGCCCACGACCAGGAGGTCGTAGCCGCTGTCGCGCAGCTCGCGCTCGGCGAGCGTTCCGGGGGTGACGTCCTCCAGACGGACCGGCTTCCGGACCCAGTCTTCTTCCAGGCTCTTGAGCCAGCCCGGCCCGAGGAGGTGTACGTCGGCGCCTGCGGCTCGGGCGCCTGTGGCCACTGCCCACAGCCATCGTTCGATTCCGCCGTAACCGGCGGGAGGAAAGGCGTAGCTACCAGGGAAGTCGCAGACGCCGACGAGCACTATGCCTCCGGTGTTCCGTCCGCCGAGATCCGGCGGAAGCCGAGGTACGGGACGAGAGATTCGGGCAGGACGACGGAACCGTCCTGCTGCTGGCGCTGCTCGAGGAGAGCGGCCAAGGTGCGGCCGATGGGCAGGCCGGAGCCGTTCAGGGTGGCGACGAGCTTGGGCTTGCCGTCCGCGCCACGGGTCCGGATGTTCGCCCGGCGGGCCTGGAAGGTGCCGAAATTCGAGACCGAGGAGATCTCGCGGTACGTGCTCTGGCTCGGGAACCAGACCTCGATGTCGTAGGTGAGCTGGGCGGAGAAGCCCGTGTCACCCGCGGCCAGCTTCACGACGCGGTAGGCGAGACCGAGTTCCTTCAGGCACGCCTCGGCGTGTCCGACCATCCTCTCGAGCTCGTCGTCGGCATCGGCCGGGTCGACGATGCGGACCATCTCGACCTTGGCGAACTGGTGCTGGCGGATCAGACCGCGGGTGTCGCGGCCGTACGAGCCGGCCTCGGACCGGAAGCACGGGGTGTGCGCGGTGAGCGCGAGCGGGAGCTCGGCCGGAGGGATGATCTCGTCGGCGTAGAGATTGGTCAGCGGCACTTCGGCCGTCGGGATGAGGAACAGCTCACGGTCGGCAACGCCGGTCCTGAACAGGTCCTCCTCAAACTTCGGGAGCTGGCCGGTGCCGGTCATGGTCCTGCGGCTGACCAGGTAGGGGACCGAGTACTCGACGTAACCGTGTCGACGGGTGTGGAGGTCGAGGAAGAGCGTGGCCAGGGCACGTTCCAGGGCGGCGCCGGCACCGCGGGAGACCGCGAAGCGCGGACCGGACAGCTTCGTTGCCCTGCCGAAGTCGAGGATGCCGGTGGCCTCGCCGAGGTCGACGTGGTCCTTCGGGGTGAACGGGAACGCGGGGGGCGTCCCGACGCTGCGGATCTCCACCGCGAACTCCTCGGAGCCACCGTCGGGGGCCGAGTCGTCCGGCAGGTTCGGGACGTTCAGGAGCAGGTCACGAAGCTGGGCCTCGACCTGCTCCTGGCCGGCCTCGATCTCGCGGATCTGGTCCTTCAGCTCGCGGGCGCGCTCCTTCAGCTTGGTGATGTCGCCGCCCTGCTTGGCTGTCTGCTGCACCTCACTCGCCACTCGCTTGGACGCTGCCCGCAGTTCGTCGGCCGAGCGGATGTTCTGGTTGCGCCGAGAGTAGAGGGACTCCAGCTCGGGCAGGTCCAGGGTGTAGCCGCGGCGGGCAAGCCGACGAACCGCTTCGGTACCCATGTCGATCAGGGCGCGGGCATCATGCATGAGGAAGATCCTTTTGTACCTGCGAGTGGTATGGGGATGCGGGGTCGACGGTAGCAACCGCCAAGCCGTCCCCGTTCCGGAATAACCTCCCGTCACTGGTGTCAGCGGCACCGCGCTCAGCGCCGGCTCGGAGATCCTTCATCAGCGTCCTGACACGTTCCGGCAGCTCCTCGTCGGAGATGGCGACGGGCTCGACATACGGTGCCTCGGGGAAGAACAGGGGCATGGGCTGGTCCGGTGTCCGGGTGCTGTGCCACAGGAGTACGGAAACCAGCAGGCCGTGGGCCACGAGGACGCGAGGGCCGGGATGTTCCAGAGCCGCGAGGACGCTCGTGAGCATTCTGCGGACTCCCTCGATCTGCGACTCGGTGCTGCCGGGTGGTCGCTCGCTGGCGCCGTGCTCGTCGAGCCAAGCGGCGTACTCGAGGAAGGGGCCTCCTTCGAAGTCTCCGTAGTCGAGTTCGTTCAGCCGCGGGTCGATGATCAGCTCCGGTCCGGGGACGCCCATCGGTAGGTTCGCGGTCTGCTGGGCGCGGGGAAACGCGCTGGCCACCCACGTCTCGACGCTGTGGAGCGGCAGGCTGTTCCACCCTCGGCCCAGCGACCGTCGACCGTCCTCGTTCAGGTGGACGGGTTTGATCGGGTCGCCGTTGACGAGGTAGTGCCGGCTGTAGTCGGTCGGCCCGTGGCGGAGGACGTAAGTCGTCATGGTCGGTCTCCTGGGGTAGGCGCCGACAACCACGCAAGGACATCGGCCATTCGCGATGCGCGTGGATCGGCGGTTTCGAGGTAGTAGAGAAGACCGTCCACCGCCAAGGCCCGGCACCACGGCGCCAGTACGGGGACGGGGATGCGGGCGACCCGGGCGGCTGTGACCAGGCGGGCACCGGTGTCGTGCCCGAGGTCGTAATACACGGTCCAGAAGGCCCAGTCGAAGGCGGCGTCACCAGCCATCGGAAGGGGATCGACGAACCGTGGGTGCCCCAGCCAGTCGAAAAGCACGTTCTCGCGGTAGAGGTCCGCGTGCAGGATCGTTGCGCGGCCGTCATCCTCCTGCAAGGCCACGAGCTCGGGGAGGAGTACGTCGACGAGCCCCTGCCACGGGCCGAGGTCGACCGACCCGAGTCTGCGCAACACCCGCGGGCGTACTTCCTGGTCCAGGTATGTGGCCAGAGACGGGAGGTGGCGACGGTGACGGCCGGAGGTGTGGAGGCCCTGGAGGGCCGCGGCCACCGTTTGCAGCTCTCGTGGCGTTCCACTTCACCTGGGTCCTGGACGCGCAGGCGGTGGTCCCGGTGGTGG
>NZ_JBHWJL010000214.1:0-9181 GCF_042731495.1 Streptomyces sp. NPDC059853 | reverse complement strand
CCCGGTGGGCGGCCCGCGCGGCTGACCGCTGCCCCGGCGAGTCCGCGCGTGCCGCCGTGGCGCGCGCCGACCCGCCCGGGGGCCGCCGCGTTAGCTTGGGGGTATGAGCGACGTGAGTGGTGAGTTCCGCATCGAGCACGACTCGATGGGCGAGGTACGGGTCCCGGCGGCGGCGAAGTGGCGGGCCCAGACGCAGCGGGCGGTGGAGAACTTCCCGCTCTCCGGGCGCGGTCTGGAGCGCGCGCACATCGCGGCGCTGGCCCGGATCAAGGCCGCCGCGGCGACCGTGAACGTCCGGCTCGGGGTGCTGGCCGAGGACACCGGGGCGGCGATCTCGGCCGCGGCCGAGGAGGTCGCGCGCGGGGAGTGGGACGAGCACTTCCCGGTGGACGTGTTCCAGACCGGCTCCGGCACCTCCTCGAACATGAACATGAACGAGGTTCTGGCCACGCTGGCCGGTGAGCGGCTGGGCCGGCCCGTCCACCCCAATGACGAGGTCAACGCCAGCCAGTCCTCCAACGACGTCTTCCCGTCCTCCCTGCACATCGCCGCCACCGGCGCGGTGCTCGGGGAGCTGATCCCGGCACTGGAGACCCTGGCCGGGGCGTTCGAGGCCAAGAGCGCGGAGTTCGCCGAGGTGGTGAAGTCGGGGCGCACCCATCTGATGGACGCCACCCCGGTCACCCTGGGCCAGGAGTTCGGCGGGTACGCGGCGCAGATCCGGTACGGCGTGGAGCGGTTGCGGTCCGCGCTGCCCCGGCTGGCCGAACTGCCGCTGGGCGGTACGGCGGTGGGCACCGGCATCAACACGCCCGCCGGGTTCTCGGCTGCGGTCATCGAGGAGGTGGCGCGGACCACCGGGCTGCCGCTGACCGAGGCACGCGATCACTTCGAGGCGCAGGGCGCCCGGGACGGGCTGGTGGAGACCTCGGGGCAGCTGCGGACGATCGCGGTCTCGCTCACCAAGATCTGCAACGATCTGCGCTGGATGGGCTCGGGCCCGCGCGCCGGGCTCGCCGAGATCAATCTGCCCGATCTCCAGCCGGGTTCCTCGATCATGCCGGGCAAGGTCAATCCGGTGGTGCCGGAGGCGGTATTGATGGTGTGCGTCCAGGTCACCGGTAATGACGCGGCGGTCGCGGCGGCCGGCGCGGCCGGGAATTTCGAGCTGAATGTCATGCTGCCGGTGATGGCGAAGAATCTGCTGGAATCCATCCGGCTGCTGGCGAACGCCGCCACCCTGCTCGCCGGCCGCACCGTGACCGGTATCACCGCCAACGCCGAACGGGCCCGCGAGTACGCCGAGTCCTCCCCGTCGGTGGTCACGCCGCTCAACCGCTACCTGGGCTACGAGGAAGCGGCCCGGATCGCCAAGCGGGCGCTGGCCGAGCGCAAGACGATCCGGGAAGCGGTCCTGGACGGCGGGTACGTGGAACGCGGTGAGCTGACCCGGGAGCAGCTGGACGAGGCCCTCGACGTGCTGCGCATGACTCATCCTTGAGGGTGGCGCCTTGTCCCGGTCGCCCGGAATATCATGTGCCGATGACAGAACCAGTGCACGCTTGGCGACCAGGGGAACACATTCTGTGGCGTTACCGGGCGAACGGGGCGCCCGGTATTCATATCTGCCGCCCCGTCACCGTCGTCCGTGATACGCCGGAGCTGCTGGCCGTGTGGATGGCGCCGGGCACCGAATGCGTCCGCCCGCTGCTCGCCGACGGTACCCCGATCCACGAGGAGCCGCTGCCCACCCGGTACACCAAGCCGCGCATCACGGTGCGCGACCGCTGGTCGGGTGGTGGGGTGCTCAAGCTGGCCCGTCCCGGCGATCCCTGGTCGGTGTGGCTTTTCTGGGATCGGGGGTGGCGCTTCAAGAACTGGTACGTCAATCTTGAGGAGCCCCTGCACCGCTGGTCGGGCGGGGTCGATTCGGAGGACCATTTTCTCGATATCGCGGTCTATCCCGATCGCAGCTGGGAGTGGCGCGACGAGGACGAATTCGCCCAGGCGCAGCAGGCGGGCCTGCTGGATGCCGGGCAGGCGGAGCGGATCCGCGTGGCCGGGCAGGCGGCGGCGCGCGTGATCGGGGCGTGGGGCCGGCCGTTCAGCGAGAACTGGGCGTCCTGGCGGCCCGACCCCCGGTGGCGGAATCCCGTCCTGCCCCGTGACTGGGACCGGGCCGCCGCACCGGCCGTTCCGCCGCGCGGCGCGCACGCGATCCCGCAGCATCCCAGAGCCTCTTGATGCACCCCCGGGCGTCAAACGTAGGATCGACCCCCACGACCGCACCACCGCACAACATCCCTACTTCGCACGCCAGTTCCTCGCCCGGATGGATGGACATCCCCTCGTGACGGACCCGACCTCACCCCAGCCCGCGGCTCGCACGGCGGACGTACCCTCCCACGCCGGCTCCGCGGCCCTGCCGCACGCGCGCTCCGAGCCCGATCCGGCCGAACATCCCCCGGTCCAGGCCGAACCGGGGACGGGCCCCGGAACGCTGGGCGGCGGTGGCGGGTCGGGGACCGTGGGCAGCGGCTCCGGGGCCATCGACCGGCTGCGGTTCGTGGGAGTCGCCACCCGGCGCATCGCCCGGGGCAGCGACGCGGAGGAGATCATCCTGGGGCTGTGCCGGGCCACCGTCCCCACCTTCGCGGACGCCATCCTGGTCTATCTGCTCAACCCGCTCCCGGTCGGCGACGAACAGCCCACCAATCCGTGGGTGTTCGTCCTGCGCCGCACCGATCGCATCCCCGACGTCTCCGGCGGTCTGGCGGGCGACGGCGGCGGGGGTACGGCGACCGCCGCCGTGCTGCCGCTGCTGTCGGGCGCCCTGACCCGCGTCGAGCTGCGGGGCAACGGCCCGCTCGCCGAGGTGCTGCGCGGGGTGCGCCCCGTCTTCACCGACTCCCAGGTGTCCCAGCAGGCGCTGGCGGAGCTGACCGGTGCCGAGACACCGCCCCAGGAGCGGCACGCGATCCTCGCCCCGCTGCGCGGCCAGCGCCGGGTGATCGGCGCCGCCGTCTTCCTGCGCAGTCCCGACAGCGACGCCTTCCAGAAGGACGACCTCCAGGTCGCCCAGCAGCTGTCCACGCACGCGGCGCTCGGGGTGGACAAGGCCATCCTGCACGGCCGCGAGGCGTCGATCGCCGACGAGCTGCAGCGCACCATGCTGCCGGACGACCTGCCCGAGCCCACCGGCGTCCGGCTGGCCAGCCGCTATCTGCCCGCGGGCAAGACCGCCCGGGTCGGCGGCGACTGGTACGACGCGATCCCGCTGCCCGGCAGCCGGGTCGCGCTGGTCGTCGGCGATGTGATGGGCCACTCCACCACCTCGGCCGCCATCATGGGCCAGCTGCGCACCACCGTGCAGACCCTCGCCGGTCTCGACCTGCCGCCGCAGGAAGTGCTGCACCACCTGGACGAGCAGGCCCAGCGGCTGGGCGACGACCGCATGGCGACCTGCCTCTACGCGGTGTACGACCCGGTCGCGCACCGCATCACCGCCGCCAACGCGGGCCACCCGCCGCCCGTCCTGCTGCACCGCGACGGCAGCACCGAGGTGGTCAATCTGGAGCCCAACGCGCCCATCGGGGTCGGCGGCGTGGACTTCCAGACCGTCGAACTGCCCGCGCCGCCCGGCTCCACCCTGGTGCTGTACACCGACGGCCTGGTGGAGTCCAGGACCCGGGACGTGTGGACGGGTGTGGAGGACCTGCGCGAGAAGCTGACCGAGACCGCCTCGCTGACCAGGCCGGACCACGCCACCCCGCTGGAGCCGCTGTGCGAGGCGATCCTCGACATCGTCGGCCCCGGCGACCGTGACGACGACATCGCGCTGCTCGCCGCCCGCTTCGAGGGCATCGCGCCCGGCAACGAGGCGTCCCTGGAGCTGGAGCCGCGCCCCGAATCGGTTCGACACGCGCGCCGCCTGGTGCGCGACTCGCTGGCCGGCTGGGAGCTGACCGATCTGGAGGACGCGGTCGAACTGCTGGTCTCCGAGGTGGTCACCAACGCCGTGCGGTACGCCGAGCGGCCCGTCAGCGTCCGGCTGCTGCGCACCGACGTGCTGCGCTGCGAGGTGGGCGACGACGTCCCGCAGCTGCCCCGGCTGCGGCAGGCGGGCCCGGCGGACGAGGGCGGGCGCGGGCTGTACCTGGTGCAGCGGCTGGCCCGCAAGTGGGGTGCGACCCGGCTGTCCACCGGCAAGCTGGTGTGGTTCGAAATGGCGCTGCCCGGCCGGTCCTGAGTCGGGACCGGCCGGGCAGGCCGTCACGGGCGGGCGCGCTCAGGCGAGCGTCGCCTCCGCGTCCAGGGTGGTGCCGACCGCCTGGATGACGGCGGCGATCTTGAACGCCTCCTGGATCGTCTCGCGGTCGACGCCGGCCTTGCGCAGCACCTGCTCGTGCGAGTCGAGGCACTGGCCGCAGCCGTTGATGGCGGAGACGGCGAGGGACCACAGCTCGAAGTCGGTCTTCTCCACGCCCGGGTTGCCGATGACGTTCATCCGCAGGCCGGCGCGCAGGGTGCCGTACTCCGGGTCGCTCAGCAGGTGGCGGGTGCGGTAGAAGACGTTGTTCATCGCCATGATCGCGGCGGCGGACTTGGCGGCGGTGTACGCCTCGTCCGACAGGTGCTTGCGGGCCTCGGGCTCCAGCTCACGCAGGACGAGCGGGGAGCGGGAGGCGATGGCGCAGGCGAGGACGGTGCCCCACAGCTGCTGCTCGGGCAGCGGCGAGTTGCCTATGACCGAGCCGAGGTTCAGCTTCAGGTCCTTGGCGTACGCCGGGACGGACGCCTTCAGGTCGTCGAGGGCCATGGGGTCCGCCTCACGCGCCCGCGAGGAGCGCGACCGGGTCCAGGGTGGACTCGCCCTTGGTCCAGTTGCAGGGGCACAGCTCGTCGGTCTGCAGGGCGTCCAGCACCCGCAGGACCTCCTTGGGGTTACGGCCGACGGAGCCGGCGGTCACCATGGTGAACTGGATCTCGTTGTTGGGGTCGACGATGAAGACGGCCCGCTGCGCGAAGCCGTCCTCGCCCTGCACACCGGCCGCACGCATCAGCTCGTGCTTGGAGTCGGCGAGCATGGGGAAGGGCAGGTCGCGCAGGTCGGCGTGGTCCTTGCGCCAGGCGTGGTGCACGAACTCGGAGTCGCCGGAGACGCCGAGGATCTGCGCGTCGCGGTCCGCGAACTCCTCCTCCAGCTGGCCGAAGGCGGCGATCTCGGTCGGGCAGACGAAGGTGAAGTCCTTGGGCCAGAAGAACACGACCCGCCACTTGCCCTCGTAGGTCTTGTGGTTGATCTGAGCGAAGGCGCTCTCGGCGTCGAGGCTGACGCAGGCGGTGAGGTCGTACTCGGGGAACTTGTCGCCGACGGTGAGCAACGCGATCTCCTTGTGCTGTGTGGTGCCGAGGGTTGCTGCCGGGGCCGCCGGAGGGTCCCCCGGCGGTCCTGACAGGCACTACGCTGCCATATCGGCCATTGATCTCAGAAATAGCTAGACTCGTCGTGATTAATCGGAGGTAGTTATCAGTGGCCGGTACGACGGGGCCCGCGGGCATGGCACGACAGCCCACATTCGCGCAGCTGAGAGCGTTCGCCGCGGTCGCGGAGCATCTGCACTTCCGGGAGGCCGCCGCCGCCATCGGGATGAGTCAGCCCGCGCTGTCCGGCGCCGTCGCCGCACTCGAAGAGACCCTCGACATCACCCTCCTGGAGCGCACCACCCGCAAGGTCATGCTCTCCCCGGCCGGTGAACGGCTCGCGGTGCGGGCCCGCTCCGTCCTGGAAACGGTACGGGAGCTGGTGGAGGAGGCGGAGGCCGCCCGGGCGCCGTTCACCGGCCTGCTGCGGCTCGGCGTGATCCCCACCTGCGCGCCGTATCTGCTGCCCACCGTGCTGCGGCTGATCCGCGAGGAGTTCCCGGCCCTGGAGCTCCGGGTGCACGAGGAGCGCACCGCCGAGCTGCTGGAGGGCCTCACCGGCGGCCGGCTGGACGCGCTGCTGCTGGCCGTACCGCTCGGCCATCCCGGGCTCACCGAGCTGCCGCTGTTCGACGAGGACTTCGCGCTCGTCCTGCCGCACGGCCATCCGCTGGCCGGGCGGCGGGACATCCCCCGGGCGGCGCTGCGCGACCTGGAGCTGATCCTGCTGGACGAGGGGCACTGCCTGCGCGACCAGGCGCTGGAGATCTGCCAGGAGGCGGGCCGCGAGTCGGGGGCCACCATGGCGGCCGGCGCGGCCGGGCTCTCCACGCTGGTGCAGCTGGTGGCCGGCGGCCTCGGGGTGACGCTGCTGCCGCGTACCGCCCTGAAGGTGGAGACGGCGCGCAGCGAGGAGCTGGCCACCGGGTTCTTCGAGCATCCCGCGCCGACCCGGCGGATCGCCCTGGTGACGCGCACCGGGACGGCGCGCGCTGCCGAGTTCGAGACCCTGGCCCGCGCGCTGCGCCGGGCGCTGCGCCCGCTGCCGGTGCGGATCAGCCGTCCGTAGCCGGCGGCGGACCGGCCGCGTCCGCGTCGCCGCGGCTCTGCCGGGGCGGCCGGCCGCGCCGGGGGTGCGGCCGGGCGGTGCCCGGCAGCCGCCCGGCGTCCCGCAGGGCCTGGCGCAGCAGATAGTCGATCTGCGCGTTGGTGCTGCGCAGTTCGTCGGCGGCCCAGCGCGCGAGCGCGTCGTGCACGGCGGGATCGAGCCGGAGCAGCACCTGCTTGCGGGCCGGCCGGGCGGGGCGCTCGGCGGGGTCCGTCACTGGTACAGCGACCCGGTGTTCAGTACGGGCTGCGGGGTGTGGTTGCCGCAGAGCACGACCAGCAGGTTGGAGACCATGGCGGCCTTGCGCTCCTCGTCCAGTTCGACGATCTCGGACTCGGTGATCCGGGCCAGCGCGGTCTCCACCATGCCGCAGGCCCCGTCCACGATGGTCTGCCGGGCGGCGACGACCGCGCCGGCCTGCTGGCGCTGGAGCATCGCGGAGGCGATCTCGGGGGCGTAGGCGAGGTGCGTGAAGCGGGCCTCGATGATCCGCACCCCGGCGGCCTGCACCCGGGCGGTCAGCTCCACGGCCAGCTTCTCGGTGATCTCCTCGGCGTCCTCGCGCAGCGACAGTTCGTCCTCGCCGTGCGCGTCGTAGGGGTACTCGATGGCGATGTGGCGCAGCGCGGACTCGGTCTGGGTGGACACGAACTCCACGAAGTCGTCCACCTCGAAGCTGGCCTGCGCGGTGTCCTCGACCTTCCAGACGATGACCCCGGCCAGCTCGATCGGGTTGCCGTGGGCGTCGTTGACCTTCAGGACGGCGGTCTCGTGGTTGCGGACCCGGGTGGAGATCTTGACGCGGGTGGTCAGCGGGTTGACCCAGCGCAGCCCGTCCTTGCGGATGGTGCCCGAGTAGCGGCCGAAGAACTGCACCACGCGGGCCTCGCCGGGGGCGACCATGTTGAGGCCGCTCATCATGAAGACCGAGACGAGGAAGAGCAGTCCGCCGCCGATGATCAGCAGCACGCCGGGGGCGACCGAGTCGTTCTTGGCGAGTATCGCGCCGCCGATGGTGATGCCGATGCTGGCGACGGTGCCCAGGAAGGTGAGCAGCAGGGCGAGGCCGCCCGGGATGCTGTGCGCCACCGTCTCCCTGACCCGGGGTTCGGGCATCTCGGGCGCGTCGATGTGGAGTTCGGTTCCGTTGGTCATGGTCTCCCCGTTCGTGTGCGTGGTGGCCGGGTGCCGCCGCGGCCCAACCTTAGCAATCTGATATCACTTTATGGCAAGGGGGTGGTCGCGATGTATCGCGAATCGGTAGCCTGGCGGGGTGACTGCCGAAAAGCCTCCCGCCGTGCCGCTCGCCAAGCCGGCCGCACCGGCCCCCGTACCGCACCCCGCGCCGGATCCCGTACGCGCCTCGGACGCCGACCGGGACCGGATCGCGGACATCCTGCGCGAGGCGCTGGCCGAGGGCCGGCTCGACGCGGAGGAGCACGCCGAACGCATCGAGTCCGTCTACCGGGCCAAGACCCTGGGCGAACTGGAGCCGCTGATCCGCGATCTGCCGGCCGGGCAGCGCCCGGCCGCGCCCGCTCCGCCGCCGCGGCCGGGGCCCGTCGCGCCGGTGCCCGCGGGGCCGCGCAGCGTGGTCGCCGTCTTCAGCTCGGCCAACCGGCACGGGCGGTGGCGGCTCGGGCTGCGCACGGTGGCGTCCGCCGTCTTCGGCAGCGTCGAACTCGACCTGACCGAGGCGATCTTCGACCAGCAGTACGTGACCATCGACGCCACCGCCGTGTTCGGCAGCGTGGAGATCAAGGTCCCGGAGAACGTCACGGTCCGCACCGGCGGTACCGGCGTGCTCGGCAGCTTCGAGGTCGTCGAGATGGTCTCGGCCGACCCGTCGGCTCCGGTGATCATGGTCAAGGGCGCCGCCGTCTTCGGCTCGGTCGAAGCCCGGCCGGTGCCGGGCAAGTCCGTCCGGAATCTGCGGAATGCCTGAAATTCCCGGCGGATACGACTGATACGACTGCCCGTGTGGTCGCTCCGTGCATAAGCCCGCGTACAGCGGGTAGGGCTCGGGGGACCGTCACTCGTTTGGCCGCGCGAGGTGGGAAAGGCATCTCCATCCAGATGGGGACCTGTCCGGTCCGGGTGAGGGTCTCTTAGCCAGCCATGAGCGACCCCCGGTAGCCGTCGTCAGGAGTTTGACTGTGCTGCAATCGTCACCGCCCCAAGAGTCCCAGTGGTCACCTGCCGTACCGGCTCAGCGCAGTTCGAGAGACCTGGCGGGCCCGTGGCACTCCGAGGCAGCGTGCCGGCGGGATGAGGCAGGACTCTTCTTCGCCCCTTCCCAGGAGCCCACCGCGGCCCGGCTCTCGCGCGAACAGGCCGCCAAGGCGGTCTGCGCCCGCTGCCCGGTGCTGCTGGAGTGCCGTGAGCACGCGCTGCTCCAGCCCGAGCCGTACGGGGTGTGGGGCGGGCTGACCGCCGCCGAGCGCCGCGTCGTGCTCAGCCGGCGCCGCCGTCGCGAGGCCACCAGCGGGAGCGGCACCACCCGGGTCGCCTGACCGGACCCCTCCCGGCCGGACACCCCGCCGCCACCGCAGGCCGGCCCGCACCCGTGCGCGGGCCGGCCCCCGGAGCCCTCCGGCGTACCGCCGTCACTTCCCCCGGTCGAAGTCCACCGCGCTGTACGCCCGCAGC
>NZ_JBHWJL010000213.1:0-9199 GCF_042731495.1 Streptomyces sp. NPDC059853 | reverse complement strand
GACACGTACCAGTCGGTGCCGTTCCACGGTTCGCGGGTGCCGCCGCGGCGGCCGGCGGCGGGCGCGGGGGCGGTCTCCGGTTCGTCGATGAGCCAGGTGCGGGCCAGGTAGGAGCGGCCCTCGTCCTCGAAGGCGCGGAAGAACATGACGTTCACCGGGACGCCGAAGCCGGTGGCGAGGTAGGTGATGATCCGCTCGGTGGCGGCGTCGAGTTCGCCGGCCACCACGGTGAGGGTGTGCGCGCTGTTGAGGGTGTCGGGCGGGCTGCCGCCGAAGCGCGCGGCGAACGCCTCGTCCAGTTCGGTGGGCAGATCGTGCTCGCGCGCGTGGTGGGCGTACAGCGCGCGGATGTCCTCGTTGCCGAGGTCCCGTACCCAGGAGCCGTAGTCGAGGATCTGGGCCACCACCTCGCGCGGGGTGCGGTCGCGCTTCAGCTCCAGGACGTGCAGGGCGCCCTCCTCGTCCATGCCGAGCAGGTCGATGAACCCGTTGTGGCCGGTGTGCACCTGACGGCCGATCAGCAGCAGGGGGCGGCCCAGGACGTCCGGGTCGGCGACGATCAGGTCCTCCAGCGCGGCCTCCCGCGCCAGGGGCCGCCGCCGGACGCGTTCCGGTGTGCCGTCGATCCGCCACAGTCCGAACTCCAGTGGCATGGCGTGTCCCCCCGTGGGTGGTGTGCGGGCGTCCGAGGAGGGTCAGCGTAGCCGCCGCGGGACACGTCAACGGCCGGGCGTGGCAAGCGGGTTGGGGTCAGCCGTGGCGCGCGGGCAGCTCGCGGGCGCAGTCCAGCAGCATGCGGGCGGCCCCGCCCAGCGGACGGTCGGGCCGGTGGACGGCGCGGAGCCGCCGGGTGAGGTCCAGGCCGCGCACCGGCAGCGGGACGACGGACCCGGCGGCCACGTCCCCGGCGCTGGCCAGGGAGCTGAGGACGGCCGGGCCCACCCCCTCGCCGACCGCCGTCTTGATCGCGGTGGTGCTGGAGAGTTCCAGCAGCGGCGGGACGGGCTCCTGTCCGGTGTGGTGGCGCAGCGCGCGGTCCAGGTGGCGCCGGGTGCCGGAGCCGGCCTCCCGGGTGATGAGCGGGGTGGCGGCCAGCTCCGCCGCCGGGACACCGCCGTCGCCGTACCGGGTCCAGGGGTGGCCGGGCGGCACGATGAGGGTGAGGGTGTCGCGGGCGACGGTGCGGCTGACCAGGCCGGCTGGGTCCTCGGGCCCCTCGACGAAGCCCAGCCGGGCGGCGCCGGAGCGGACCGCCGCGGCCACGTCCTCGGAGTTGAGGGTGGTGAGGGAGACGGCGGTGTCCCGGGCCACGGCGTGGAACCGGGCCAGCCAGTGCGGCAGCAGGTACTCGGCGACGGTGAGGCTGGCGGCCACGGGCAGCCGGGCGTCGGCGGCGCGGGCCAGGGAGCCGATGCCCGCCTCCAGGGCCGCCGCCGCGTCGGTGGCGGCGCGGGCCCAGTCGGCGACCAGGGCGCCGTCGGGGGTGAGGGTGGAGCCGCGCGGGGAGCGGTCCAGCAGGGTGAGGCCGAGCCTGCGCTCCAGCTGCCGCATCCGGGAGCTGGCGGCGGGCTGGCTGATGCCGTGGTCGCGGGCGGCGGCCCCGAGGCTGCCCAGCCGGGCGACGGCGAGCAGCAGTTCGAACGGGGCGAGGTCGCTCACGCGACGGGGCAGGGGCATAAGAGCAGTTTATGGGCTCATACCCGACTGATCCCTACCGCCGTCCGCCCCCGCCCGACAGGCTGGAACCCATGGCCGTCCACTCCCCCGCCCCACCCGCCACCCCACCCCTGGACCGGCCACCGCGCCGCCTGCTGCCCGCCCTGGACCAGCCCGCCGACCTGCTCAGGAACCTCGGCCCGAACTGGTTCGCGGCCGTCATGGGCACCGGCATCGTCGGCAACGCCGCCATCACCCTGCCGGTCGGCGGACAAGCGCTGCGCCCCGCCGCCACCGCCGTATGGGGCCTGGCCACCCTCCTGCTGCTGGCCCTGCTCGGCGCCTGGACCGCGCACGCGGTACGCCACCCCGACCGGGCCCGCGCCCTGGCCGGGCACCCGGTGATGGGCCACTTCTGGGGCGCCCCCGCGATGGCGCTGCTCACCGTCGGCGCGGGCACCGTCGCGCTCGGCGCCGACCTGCTGGGGACGGCCCCGGCGGTACGGGCCGGCGCCGTGCTGTGGGCGGCGGGCACCGCCCTGGGCCTGCTCACCTGCGTCGCGGTCCCCTACCGCACCATGACCGGCGAACCCGCCCCGCCCGACGCCGCGTTCGGCGGCTGGCTGATGCCGGTGGTCCCGCCGATGGTCTCCGCCGCCACCGGGGCGGCGCTCGTCCCGCACCTGCCCGCCGGGCAGCCACGGCTCACCCTGCTGCTGGTGTGCGCCGCGCTCTTCGGCATCAGCCTGTGCTGCTCGCTGATCCTGCTGCCGCAGCTGTGGTCCCGGCTGGCGCACCACGGCCCCGGCCCGGCCGCGCTCGTCCCCACCCTGTGGATGGTTCTCGGCCCGCTCGGCCAGTCGGTGACGGCCGTCCATCTGCTGGCCGACGCCGCCCCCGGCGTCCTGCCCGCCCCGTACGCCGCCGCCGTGGGGACGGCGGTGCCGCTGTACGGGGTACCGGTGTGGGGGTTCGCGCTGATGTGGCTGGCGCTGGCCGCCGCGCTCACCGTGCGGCAGGCCCGCCGGGGGCTGCCGTTCTCGCTGGCCTGGTGGGGGTTCACCTTCCCGGTCGGCACCTGTGTGACGGCCTCCGCCGGCCTCGCCGACCGGCTCGGCGCCCACCTGTTCACGGCCACCGCGCTCGCGCTGTACGCCTTCCTGGTCCTCGCCTGGCTGACGGTCGGCACCCGGACGCTCCGGGGCGCCCTGCGCGGCACCCTCTTCCTCCCCCCACCGGGGCCGCCCGCCCAGGGGAGAACGCGCGCGTCCTGAGAGCTCAGGATCGGGGAATGCGGTCTGGCGGGAAGTGACGGGTCGTGGCATGTTCACGGAGTTATCCGCACTGACCCGAGTGAAAGGAATCGCTCACCGATGCACAGACGGCAGTTGTTCCGCACCGCCGCGGCCTCACTGACCCTGGTCACCGCCCTGTTCACCACGGGGAGTGCCATCGCCCATGAGGCGACGCCGACAGCCACGGCCGACTGGGAGATATCCCTGTCCGGGGACAGCACGATCGAGGTCGTCCAATCCGTGTCGGCCGTCGACGACAACCTCGCGTGGGCTGTGGGCAGGCAGGACCAGCGGGGCGTCGTCATGCGCTGGGACGGGGCGGAATGGAAGGAGGACACCGCGCCGGGATTGCCCCCGGTGGGAAGGTGGTCCTCGGTCAGTGCGGTCTCAGCCGATGACGTCTGGGTGCACGGCCTCTCCCAGCGGGACGCCGTTCTCGCCCACTACGACGGCGAGAGCTGGACCACGGTGCCCCTCCCCTACCCCGTCGGCGATTCCTGGCTCGATGTACCCATCAAGGCTGTGCCGGGACGGCTCTTCGTCGGCGGCGAGTCCTTGCAGACCTACGCGGACGGCGTGTGGCAGAACTTCGAGCTTCCTGATCTCGTCAACATCAGGGGCATCGACGCCTTCTCCGCCGATGACGCCTACGCCACCGGCATGCGGTACCCCGTGGACGGTGGGCATCCGGTGGCCTACCACTGGGACGGCACGACCTGGACTCCGATGGCCGGGCCCCCGGCTCGTACCGGAACGGACACCGCCACGATCGCCGTGGCGGAGCCGGACAACGTCTACGTGGGCGGCTGGGCCACCCCACCGCATGGCGGCCCGCCCATCCCGAGCGTCCTGCACTGGGACGGGACGGAATGGCGGGACATCACCGGATCGCTCTCTCATCTCTACCTGCAGGCGATCACCGTGGACGGAGCCGGCGGTCTGTGGGTCGCCGGAATCGACCAGACCCACCCTGCCGACTCCGCCCCGGTCTTCTGGTACTTCGACGGAGACGGCTGGACCAAGAAGTTCGGAGCCTGGGCCCCGGACGGCGACACCCAGTGGCCGAGCTACACCTTCTGGGACCTGGCCCCGGCCGGTGACTCCGGTGCCGTGTGGGCCGTGGGTGACTACAGCGTCCCCTGGGACGGCACCGATGTCTCGACCGGAAGGGGCCTGATCCAGCGGTCCGTCGTACCCACCGTCACTCCCGATCGGCCCTGACAGCTGGGCCTGCCAGAGTGAGCACCAGCTCCTTCACGTCCGTCGCGTGCAGCCGCTCGCGGCCGCCGTCCGGGGCCGAGCACAGCAGTACCGGGCCGTCTTCCGGGGTGTCCGGGAGGCGGCCGTGGGAGCCGGTGACCCAGGTGGGGTTCAGCGGCACCACGTTCATCGCGTAGCGCAGGCCGAGTTTCTTGCGGGCCAGCCCGGCCGCCGCCTGGAGTTTCGCCCGCGGGTTGTCGGGGTCGAAGAACAGCTCCGCCGGGTCGTAGCCCGGCTTGCGGTGGATCTCCACCCCGCGCGCGAAGTCCGGCGCCCGGGCGTCGTCCAGCCAGTAGTAGTACGTGAACCACGCCTCCGGCTCGGCCACCAGCACCAGTTCGCCCGAGCGCTCGTGCGCCAGCCCGTACCCCTCCTGTTCCTCCTTCGTCAGCACCTCGGCCACCCCCGGCAGGTCCGCGCACAGCGCCCGCACCTTCTCCAGGTCGGCCTCGTCCGGCACGTACACGTGCGCGACCTGGTGGTCGGCGACCGCGAACGCCCGGGACACCCAGGGGTCCAGGTACTCCATGCCCTCCTGCGTGTACACCTCCAGCAGCCCGGCCCGGCGCAGCGCGCGGTTGACGTCCACCGGGCGGGACGCCCTGGTGATGCCGTACTCGCTGACGACCACCACCGTCGTCCGGCTCTCCCGCGCGTCCCGCAGCAGCGGGGCCAGCACGCGGTCCACGTCCTGGACGGCGCGGATCGCCTGCGGGCTGTCCGGGCCGTACCGCTGGAGGTCGTAGTCCAGGTGCGGGACGTAGCTCAGCGTCAGGTCGGCGCGCGGCATGAGCCGGCGGGTGGCGGCCACGATCCACTCGCTGGAGCGCAGCGACGCGGTCGGGCCCCAGTAGTGGAACAGCGGGAAGGGGCCCAGTTCCTCGACCAGTTCGTCGTGCAGCTCCGGCGGGCGGGTGTAGCAGTCGGGGGACTTGCGGCCGTCCGCGTGGTAGATGGGGCGCGGGGTGACGGTCCAGTCGGTGTCCGCGCCCATCGCGTACCACCAGCAGACGTTCGCCACCCGGTAGCCGGGGTGCCGGGCGCGCAGCGCGTCCCAGACCTTCTCGCCCGCCACCAGCCGGTTGTGCTGGCGCCACAGATGGATCTCGCCCTGGTCGCGGAAGTACCAGCCGTTGCCGACGATGCCGTGGCCGGACGGTGGC
The DNA here is from genome assembly GCF_042731495.1 of Streptomyces sp. NPDC059853. Classification (NCBI taxonomy): domain Bacteria; kingdom Bacillati; phylum Actinomycetota; class Actinomycetes; order Kitasatosporales; family Streptomycetaceae; genus Streptomyces; species Streptomyces sp. NPDC059853. The sequence continues at coordinate 3,825 of NZ_JBHWJL010000213.1, read as the reverse complement.
AGCCCGGTCAGCATCGAGGACTGCACGGAGCAGGTGACGGCGGGCAGCACCGGGGTCAGTTCGGCCTGCCAGCCGTCCTCGGCCACGGCGCGCAGGTTCGGGGCGTGGGCCAGCAGACGCGGGGTCAGGCCGACCACGTTGAGCAGCAGGATGCGCTGGGGACTCGTCATGCGTCCTCCTCCTTGAGGCCGGTGTCGTGCAGGGCGTCCCGCGTCCACGCCAGTTCGGCCGCCAGCCCGTCCGCCAGTTCGGCGTCGGAGGCCGGACGGTGCTGGGCGGGCAGGACGGACCAGGTGTACGTCTCGACCTCCAGGTGGTCGGTCAGCGCGGCGGGCCCGGCGAACAGCTCGTGCAGGGTGGCGCGCAGCTGGTCGGTCGTCGAGGTGAGCGGGGGCTGCGGGCCGCGGTGCAGCGGGGCGTGGAAGTGCACCCGCCACGGGGACCCGGCGGGCAGGTCGCCGAGCGCCTGCGGCAGGTCGTCGCGGGCGCCGCCGCCGTGCGCGCGCACCTGGTGCAGGAAGCGGTCCTCGGTGTAGCGGGACAGGGCGGCCCGGGTGGCCGGGTCCGCCGGGTCGGCGGCCTCCAGGGCGGCGGAGACCTGCGCCTTCACCACCGGGAGCCCGGCGCCGCCGAGCCGGCCCAGCGCGTCGGCCGGTTCCTCGAACGCGACGGCCAGATGGCACAGGTCGAGGCAGACGCCGAGGCGGCCGGTGTCGATCCCGGCCAGCTGGGTGGCCGCGTCCGCCGTGGTCTCCACGACGCAGCCGGGTTCGGGTTCCAGGGCCACCCGGATCGTCCGGCCGGTCTCCGCCTCGATCCGCGCCAGTCCGGCGGCCAGCCGGTCCAGCAGGGTACGGGCGCGGGCCGCGCGGCCGGTGTCCCACGGGTCGCGCCAGGCGAGCGGAACGGTGGAGACGCTGCCGCGCGCCGCGTCGTCCGGGAGCAGCGCGGCCAGGACGCGGGCGCAGTCCAGCGTGTAGGCGAGCCGGTCCTCCCCGGTCCAGTCCGGGTGGTAGACCGCCTTCTTCACCACCGGGTCGTGGAACCCCCGGTACGGGAAGGCGTTGAGGGTCACCACCTCCAGGCCGTTGTCCGCGAGCGCGGTGCGCAGTCCGCGCACGGCGGCCGGGTCGGCGGCCAGCCGGGCCGCGAGCGGCGCCGGGAGCCACAGGCCGAGGCCCAGCCGGGGCACGCCGAGCCGGGCCCGGACGCCCGCGCCGAACACCTCCAGCTGGCGGTGGACGCCCGCCAGGTCCTCGGCGGGGTGGACGTTGGTGCAGTAGGCGAGGTGGACCCGGGTGCCGTCCCGGTGCCGGAATCTCATGCCGCGTCCCTGGGTTCGCCGCGCCGGATGGAGTTGCCCTCCCAGCCGTCCCCGGCCGCGCCCCCGTCCGGATCCGTGTCGTCCAGCAGCAGCCGGCCGCTCTGGGCGTAGAACTCCACCGGGTTGCGCCACAGCACCTGGTCGATCTCGTCCGCCGAGAAACCGGCCGCCCGCATCGCCTCGCCGGTCTTCGCGGTCTTCAGCGGGTCGCTGTGGCCCCAGTCGGCGGCCGAGTTCACGATCATCCGGTCGGTGCCGTACTCGGTGAGGATGCGGACCATGCGGTCCTCGTCCATCTTGGTGTCGGGGTAGATGGAGAACCCCATCCAGCAGCCGCTGTCGGCGACCAGCCGCACCGTCACCTCGTTCAGATGGTCCACCAGCACCCGCTCCGGCGGCAGTCCGGAGGCCGCCACCAGGTCCAGGGTGCGGCGGGTGCCCGCCGCCTTGTCGCGGTGCGGGGTGTGGACGAGGACGGGCAGGCCGTGTTCGACCGCCAGCTCCAGGTGCCGGACGAAGACCTTCTCCTCGGCGTCGGTCATCGCGTCGAAGCCGGTCTCGCCGACCGCCACCACCCCGTCCTTGGCGAGGTAGCGGGGCAGCAGGTCCAGGACGCCCGCCAGCCGGGGGTCGTTGGCCTCCTTCGGGTTGAGCGCGATCGTGCAGTGGTGCCGGATGCCGAACTGCGCGGCCCGGTACCGCTCCCAGCCCACCAGCGTGTCGAAGTAGTCGCGGAACGAGCCCACCGAGGTGCGGGGCTGGCCCAGCCAGAACGCCGGCTCGGTGAGGGCGCGCACCCCCGCCGCGTACATCGCCCGGTAGTCGTCGGTGGTGCGGGACGTCATGTGGATGTGGGGGTCGAAGATGCGCATCAGGTGGCGTTCCGTTCCATCAGTCGTATCGCGTCGTCCGGGACGGGGCGGCCGGCCGCCTCGCGTTCCGCGGCGAAGGCGCGGGTCATCCGGACCAGTTCGGCGTCCGCCCGGCCGGTCCAGCCGCTGACCGCGTCCAGCGGCACCTCCATGAACAGGCACTTGAGGACGCCGTGCCGCCAGGCCGCCGGGGGCAGGTGGCGGGCCGCGTAGCCGCCCATGGCCGCCGCCACCAGCCGCGGGTCGTTGGTGCGCAGCGCGTCCTCGGTCAGCGGCAGCAGCCCGGGCCGGTCCAGGAGTTCGGGCTCGCTCAGGGCGGTGAGGACGGCGAGCTTCTCGTCCGAGTCGCCGAAGTCGTACAGCTCGCTCAGTTCGGTGTCGGTGAGGTTCCCGGCGCGCGCCGTGTCCCTCAGCAGCGTGACGCGCGCCGCGTGCGCACCCGCCCGGCCCACCATGCGGGCCAGCGCCGGGAAGACGGCGGACAGCGGGGCCCCCGCGGCGGTCATCGGACCGCCTCCGCCGCGCGCAGGGCCGCCAGGGCGCGGGCCGCCACGGTGGGGGCGGCGTGGGCGTGGCGCGGGAGTTCGACCGCGACCAGGCCCCCGTACCCCACCTCGCGCAGCGCCGCGAGGGTGGCGGGCAGGTCGATGTCGCCCTCGCCGAACTCCAGATGGTCGTGGACGCCGGGCCGCATGTCGTCCGCCTGGACGTTCGCCAGCAGCGGGCCCACGGAGCGGACGCAGTCGGCGGTGTCCGCGCTCTCGTTGCACACCGTGTGACCGATGTCGACGGTGTACCGCAGGCCCGGTGGATCGCCGAGCCTGCGGCGCAGTTCGGTGACCCCCGCCAGGGTGTCCACGAACATGCCGGGCTCGGGCTCCACCGCGCAGACCACGTCCCGGGCGGCGGCCGTCGCCAGCACGGCCTCGGTGCCGCGCGTCAGCCGCTCCCAGCCCTCCTCGGGCGTGGTGCCGGGCGGCAGGATGCCGGACCAGAACGAGACGGCCTCGGCGCCGAGATCGGCGGCGACCCGTACCGCCAGGTTCAGATACTCCACCCGGCGGTCGCGGCCCGAAGCGGAGACCAGGGTCGGCTCGTGCTTGTGCCGGGGGTCCATGAGGTAGCGGGCGCCGGTCTCGATCACCACGGACAGCCCGAGCCGCTCAAGACGCCGGGCGACCGCGGCGGTACGGGCGGCCAGCCCGGGGGCGAACGGGTCCAGGTGGTGGTGGTCGAGGGTCAGCGCCACGCCCTCGTAGCCGAGATCGGCGATGACGTCGAGGGCGTCCTCCAGGCGGTGGTTGGCGAAGCCGTTGGTGCCGTAGCCGAAGCGCAGTCCGTCGCTCATGTCGGGGAAACCTTTCGGGAGGCGACGCGGGCGAGCCCGCCCAGGGCGGTCAGCGCGCCGGCCAGGACGGGGGCGCCCGCGCCCGCCAGCAGCGCGGACTGCAACCCGGTGACGCCGCGCACGCCGGTGCCGGTGGCGGCGCGGACGGTCGGGGCGTGCCCGGGGGCGCGCAGCGCGGCGAGTTGGGCGCGGCCCACGGTGGCCGCGTACCCGGCGAGCGCGGCGCCGGTGGCGATCCCGGCGGCCACCCGGGCCCGGCCGTGACCGGTACGGGGTACGGC
>NZ_JBHWJL010000212.1:5960-9241 GCF_042731495.1 Streptomyces sp. NPDC059853 | reverse complement strand
CCCCACCGCCCCCGGCGCCCCCCGCGGGGTGGGGGGGGGGGGGGGGGGGGGTGGGCCGCGGTCCGCCGGGGGTCTCGCCCGGGGGGGGGGGCACCCCCCCCCCCCCCCCGCGGCGGCTCGCGGGGTCACACCCGGTCGCGGACCCAGATGCCGGCCTCCTTCAGCGGGGCCGTCCCGCTGAACTGGCCGGCCGCGCAGGAGCCCTCGCGGAAGACGGCGCCCGAGCGCCAGTCGTCGGAGAAGTTCCAGTTGGTCCAGCTGATGCCCTTGGCGGCCATCAGATCGAGGTAGCGCTGGGCGTTGGCGAAGTCGTTGGCCCCGTCGCCCGTGTAGTCCTGGGTGCCCCACTCGGTGACGAACACCGGCAGCTGGTCGGAGGCGCGGTCCAGGGCGGAGAGATAGGCGTCGCGGTGCGAGGCGGCGTAGAAGTGGAAGGTGTACGCGATGTTCTCGGCGTCGACCGGGTTCGCGATGATCTCCCGCTCGTCGGAGCCCTCGGAGACACCGAGCGAGGACCAGCCGCGGGTGCCGACCAGCACGACGGCGTCCGGGGCGCCCGCCCTGACCACCGGGATCAGCTCCTCGGCGTAGCTCTTGATGCTCTGCCAGCTGACGCCGTTGGGCTCGTTGGCGATCTCGTACAGCAGGTTGTCCTGGTCGCCGTGGCGGGCGGTGATGTCGGTGAAGAACCGCTTCGCCAGATCGGTGTTCGCGTTCGGGTCACCGGGGGTGAGCATGTGCCAGTCGACGATCACGTACAGGCCGCGCGCGGTGGCCTGGTCGATGACGCGGCCGGCCAGGTCGGTGAAGTACTGCGGGTCGCTCGCGTAGCCGTCCTCCTGGACGTACGTGGACAGCCGCAGCACGCTCGCGCCCCAGTCGTGGGCGAGGGCGTCCAGGGACGCCTCGGTCAGGCAGTGCTCGAACCACTGCGTGCCGTGGCTGCTCATGCCGCGCAACTGGACGGGGGTGCCGTCCTCGCCGCACAGCCGGGTGCCGCAGATCTCCAGGGCGCCGTGCTGCTGGTACGGGGTGACGGCCGCCGGATCGGGCCCGGTGGGGGCGGGCTCGGCCCCGGTGGGGGTGGCGGTGGCGGTGCCGCCGCCGAGCCAGAGGGCGGCGGCGGTCCCGGCGGCGGTCAGCAGGGCGGCGAACGAGGCGAGCGCGCGGGTGGGGCGGGATAACGAGCGGCTCATCGGATCTCTCCATTCGTGGTGGGGGGACGGAGAAAAGACCGATGCGACGGTAGGTGCAACCTGACGGGCGGTCAATGCGTGTCAGGGGGTGACGGGCAAGGCGACGGAGCGGGAACGGGGGCGCGCGCCGGGCGGCCCCGGCGGACAACATCGCGATCGCGACAAGATCCCCGCAAACCCTGTCTGGAATCCGTCCGGGCGGCCATACTGCTGGCCGTGGCCACACACGAGGGGGGAGGCCCGACCGTGACGCAGCCACCGCACTCCCCGGCGCGGCCCGGCCTGCCTCCACCGGGCCCGCCACCCCCGGCACCGTCACCCGCGTCGTCCGCCGCCCCCGCCGTACCCCCCGTACCGCCGCCCGCGCCGCCGGTGCCGCCCCGGCCGCCGGGCAGACCCCGGCTGTCGGACTGGGCGAGAGGCGTGCGCACGCTGCGCGCGGCCGCCCGTACCGAACCCGGCCGGCTGCGGATCATCGGCGCCGCCGTGGTCGCCGCCCTGCTGCTGTTCGGAGCGGCCACCGCCTGGCAGATCGCCGACCGCGCCGAGGCGGCCGACACGCTCATCGACTCCAGCCAGCCGCTCAGCGCGGAAGCCGCCGACATCTACCGGTCCCTCGCGGACGCCAACACCAGCGCCGCCGTGGCCCTCCTCACCGGCACCGGCTCCGACCCGGGGGTGCGGACCCGGTACGAGGAACGCATCGCCACCGCCGCGGCCCTGCTCACCCGGGCCGCCGCGCACACCGGCAGCTCACCCCGCGCCCAGGAACTGATCGCCCAGCTCAACGCCGAACTGCCCGTGTACACCGGCCTGGTGGAGACGGCCCGCGCGAACGACCGGCTGTGGCTGCCGCTGGGCGGCGCCTATCTGCGGTACGCCGACGGCCGGATGCAGGAAGTGCTGCTGCCCGCCGCCGCGTCGCTGTACGCGCTGGAGACCGAACGTTTCCAGCAGGACGCGCGGCGGGCCGCCGACTGGCCGTGGTTCTCGCTGGCCGCCGCGGCCCTCGCGCTCGCCGTCCTCGCCTGGGTCCAGCGCCGCCACTGGCTGCGCACCCACCGCGTGTTCAACCAGGGGCTGCTGGCGGCGACCGGGGCGGCCCTGGTGCTGCTGCTGTGGCTCACCGGCGCGCACACCCTCGCCCGGGCGGCGCTGCACGACGCCGACCGGGGCGGCGCCCAGTCCCTGAGCGCCCTCAACGACGCCTGGATCGCGGCGCTCCAGGCCCGCGGCGCCGAGGGCATGACCCTGGTGGCGCGCGGCTCGGGCACCGGCTTCGAGGAGAGCTACCAGGAACGCATGACCGAACTCGCGGGCCTGCCGGCCGGCAACGGGAACGACGGCGCCGCCGACGGCGACGCGGCGGACACCCCGCGGGGGCGGCTCGGCACCGCCTGGCAGCTGGCCGACGACGAGGCCGGCCGGGCCCCCGTCGAGGCGGCCCACGCGGCGGTCGGCGAGTGGCGCGCACTGCACGAGGAAGCCAGGCAGCGGGAGAACGCCGGGGAGTACCAGGAGGCGGTGGAACTCGTCATCGGCGAGGGCTCCACGGGCGAAGCCTTCGACCGGGTGGACGAGGCGCTGGCCCAGGCACTGGCCCACGAGCAGGACCAGTTCACCCGGGCCGCCGAGCGCGCGGTGACCGCCCGCACCGGCCTGCTGGTCGGCGCCCTGGCCCTGGCGACCCTGGCCGCCGCCTGCGCCGTCCTCGGGATCAACCTCCGGCTGGCGGAATACGGGTGAGCGCGCGGGTGCGGGTGTGCCGGGAGGAGGGACAGCGGTGAAGAGACGGGCGCGGACGGACGCGGCGGCTGGCACGGTGGCCGGGGCCGCGGGCGCGAGGCACACGAACGCGGCGGAAGCGGCGCGGGCGCGGCGACGGCGGGCCGGCGGCGGCCGTCCGCTGCTCGCCGCGGCCTGCGGCCTGGCGCTCGCCGGCTGGATGCTGGCCGGTTCCCTGCCCGCGCCCGGCGACGCCACCGGGCCCGGCCACGGGCACGGCGAGCCGCCACCGGTCGCCGGCGGCCGGGTGATCCAGGTGGACGACAGCACCGACGACGACACCTTCGGGTCGCTCGCCGC
>NZ_JBHWJL010000212.1:0-5950 GCF_042731495.1 Streptomyces sp. NPDC059853 | reverse complement strand
CCGCGAGACCTGCGCGAACGGCGTCGACCCCGCCGCCAACAGCTGGTCGCCCTCCCGGGACGGCGGCGAGGCGGTCCAGCGGATCACCGAACGCGGCCGGCTGATCGTCGGCGTCGACCAGAACAGCTACCTGTGGGGCTACCGCGCCCCCGACGACCCGCAGACGGTCATCGGCTTCGACATCGACCTCGCCCGCGCCGTGGCCGCCGACCTGCTCGGCGACCCCGGGCGCGTCACCCTGCGGCCCATCCCCACCGACCAGCGGATCCCGCTGCTGGAGAACCGGGAGGTGGACATGGTCATCCGCAGCATGTCCATCACCTGCGACCGCTGGGACGCGGTGGCGTTCTCCGCGCCGTACTTCGACACCGGCCAGCAACTGCTCGCCCCCCGCTGGTCCGAGATCACCGGCTTCGACTCCTCCCTGGCCGGCATGCGGGTGTGCAGCGGCGACGACACCACCGCCCGCGTCCTGCTGGAGCGCGAGCCGCACGGCGCCGAACTGGTCACCGCGGGCGGCCACCTGGACTGCCTGGTGCGCATCCAGCTCGGCGAGGCGGACGCCCTGATGACCGACGGCGCGCTCGCCGCCGCCCACGCGGCGCAGGACCCGACCATGCGGCTGATCGGCGAGCCGATCAAGGAGGAGTCCTACGGCATCGCCATGAACCTCGACGACCAGGACCTGGTGCGCCGGGTCAACGCCATACTGGAGGACTACCGGTCCGGCGGGGAGAACAGCGCCTGGCACCTCTCCTACCGGACCTGGCTCGCCGACTGGTTCCCGCCGGGCATCTCGCCCGAGCCGGCCGCACCCCGGTACCGGGACTGACGGTGAACCGCACCCGGACGGGGGAAGGATCAGGCAGCAGTCCGAACCGAGCAGATCAGACCAGGTGAGCGAACGCATGCAGCAGAAGCAGTGGCGGACGGGACAGAGGGGAGAACGATGGCCCCGGATTCCGGGCAACGGGTGCTGAGCCGGGAGGAAGTGGACCGCGCCCTCGTACGGCTCGCCGCCGAGCACGAGGCGATCGAGACCTCCCTGCTCACCCTCCAGGACCACGCCGGCCGCCGGCTGCTCGAAGGCGCGCGGCTCACCGGGCTCACCCTCGAACGCTGGCAGCGGGCCGAGGCGACCGTCGCCGACCTGTGGTCCTGGTTCGAGACCTGCACCGAGACCCTCACCACCGCCCGCGAACTGCGCTCCCGCCGCCGCTTTCCCGGGCGCGAGGAACTGACCCGGCTCAGCCTGCTGCTGGAGGGCCGCAACCTGGTGATCTCCGGCGGCGAACTGCTCGCCGAACACACCAGCTGGCAGCAGCTGGTGGCCCGGATGAACCGCGGGTACGCCGAAGTCCTCGACGTCGTCGCCGCCGCCGACGCCGTGTGGTCGGCGCTGCCCGCCCGCATAGACCTGCTCTCCGCCGAACTCCGCCGGGTCAGCGAACTGGCCCACTCCGCCGGAGTCCGCCCCGGCACGCACCCGGCCGGTGACGACCTGGAGCGGGTCACCGGCGAACTCACCGCGCTGCGGGCCGAGGTGATCTCCGACCCGCTGGCGTTCTGGCTGCCCGACCCCGGCTCGTCCACCCCCGGCGGGGGCCGCCCCGACACCGCCCGCTACGACCGGGCCGCCCGCACGCTGGACGACATCCGGCGCGAGGTGGACGCCGTCTTCGGCGTGCGCAAGGACGCCGAGGCCCGGCTGCTGGGCCTGCGCGACGTGCTCTCCCGGGCCGACCGCACCCTCGCCGAGGCCCGTGCCGCCCGGGTCGAGGTGCTGTCCAAGATCGCCGCCAGCGAGGTTCCGGCCGTCAGCGGCCCGCCCGTCGCCCTCCAGCAGCAGCTCGCCACCGCGGGCGACTACCGGCGCCGCGCCCAGTGGCACCGGCTCTCCCCGCTCCTGGACGCCCTGGAGGTGCGCGCCGAGGAGGAGTTGGAGCGGGCGCGTTCGTCCCTCTCCGCCGTCACCGCCCCGCTCGCGATACGCGCCGAACTGCGCGGCCGCCTCGACGCGTACCGCGCCAAGGCCGTCCGGCTCGGCAAGGACGACGACCCGCTGCTGGCCGAACGGTACGACGCCGCCCGCCGGCTGCTGTGGACCGCGCCGTGCGACCTGCGCGCCGCCGAGCATGCCGTCCAGCGCTACCAGGAGGCGGCGGCCGACCTGCTGAGCCCCGGGAGCGAACGGTGAGCGGCGGCGGGCCCGGGCCCATCCCCTGCCAGCGGCCCGACTGCGCCGGCCACTACGAGGACGCGGGCGACGGCCGGCTGTACTGCGATCTGTGCGGGCTCGCCCCGGTGCTCTCCCCGCGCGGCGACATCGGCACGGTGGCCACCGGGCTGACCGTCCCGCCCCAGCGGGGCCCCGTCCCCGCCCGGCGCCAGGACGCGGCGGCCGGTGACGCATCGCCGCCGCCACCGTCGTCGTCGGCAGCGGACGCAGGACCCGTCCCGGGCACCGGTCCCGGTCCAGAGCCCGAGCCCGAGCCCGAGGCAGGTCCCGCCTTCGACCCGGGCCCCGGTCCCGGCTCCGCGCGCTCGCTGCCCAGCTCCCGGCTGTCGCGCCGTTCGGTGTCCGGTTCGCTGTCCCGCTCCGGGGCCCACCCGTTCGCCGACCGCTCGGTGTCGGTCCGCAGCTCCCGCTCCACCGCCACCGGCTCCCGCTCCCGGCTCGGCGCCGGCCTGGTGACCGTTCCGCCCGTCCCTCGCCCCGACCCGCTCGACCAGGTGCTCGCCGACCCCGAAGTGCCCGAGCGCAAACGCTTCTGCGGCAACAGCGACTGCGGCGAGCGCGTCGGCCGCACCCGGGGCGACCGGCCGGGCCGCAGCGAGGGCTACTGCACCCGCTGCGGGCACCCGTACTCCTTCGTGCCCAAGCTGCGCCCGGGCGACCTGGTGCACGACCAGTACGAGATCGCCGGCTGCCTCGCCCACGGCGGCCTCGGCTGGATCTACCTCGCCCGCGACACCAAGGTCAGCAACCGGTGGGTGGTGCTCAAGGGCCTGCTGGACACCGGCGACGACGACGCGATGGAGGTGGCGATCTCCGAACGCCGCTTCCTCGCCGAGATCGAACACTCCACCATCGTGCGGATCTACAACTTCGTCGAGCACCTCGACAGCCGCACCGGCAGCCTCGACGGCTACATCGTGATGGAGTACGTGGGCGGCCGGTCCCTGAAGGAGATCGCCAACGCCCGCCGCACCCCCGACGGCCGCCGCGACCCGCTGCCGGTGGAACAGGCGTGCGCGTACGGCATCGAGGCACTCGACGCGCTCGGCCATCTCCACAGCCGCCAGCTCCTGTACTGCGACTTCAAGGTGGACAACGCGATCCAGCAGAACGACCAGCTGAAGCTGATCGACATGGGCGCGGTGCGGCGGATGGACGACACCACGAGCGCCGTGTGGGGCACGGTCGGGTACCAGGCGCCCGAAGTCGCCGAGATCGGGCCGTCCGTCGCGTCCGACCTGTACACCGTGGCACGGACACTCGCGGTGCTGACCTTCGACTTCCAGGGCTACACGACGATCTTCCGGGACAGCCTGCCGGAGCCGGAGCACGTCGAGGTCTTCCAGCGGTACGAGTCGTTCTACCGGCTGCTGGTGCGGGCCACCGACCCGGACCCGGAACGGCGGTTCTCCTCGGCGCAGCAGATGTCCGAGCAGCTGACGGGCGTCCTGCGCGAAGTGGTGGCGCTCCAGTCGGGGCAGCCGCAGCCCGCGCTGTCGCAGCTGTTCGGCCCGGAACTGCGGGTGCCCGACACCGAGCTGATGCCGGCCGTGGGCCGTGAGGTGTCGGCCCTGGGCGCGCGGCGGCGGCGCGGGCGGGCGCCCCGGCCGGAGCCGGCGGCGGGCACGGCCACGCCCACCGCCGCGCCGCTGACCATGCCGGTGGACATCGAGCGGACCGCGCTGTCGCTGCCCGTGCCCAAGGTCGACCCGGACGACCCGAACGCGGGGTTCCTGTCCGGTCTGACGGCCGCCGCCCCGGCCGATCTGCTCGGTGCTCTCAACGCCGCCCCGGCGCAGTCCGTGGAACGGCGGCTGCGCGAACTGCGCGCGCTGCTCGAACTGCCGGACGGCCGGGGCCGGGAGAGCGCCCGCCGGCTGCTGGCCGCGCTGGAGAACGAGTACGGCGACGACTGGCGGGTGGTCTGGTACCAGGGCGTGGCCGCCCTGGCCACCGGTGACCTGGGGACGGCGGCGCTGTCGTTCGACGCGGTGTACGACGCGTTCCCGGGCGAGGTCGCGCCGAAGCTGGCGCTCGCGGTCTGCGCGGAGACCCTGGGCCAGCTGGACAACGCGGCCGACTACTACGAGCTGGTGTGGCGTACGGATCCCAGCCATGTCAGCGCGGGCTTCGGCCTGGCCCGGGTACGGCTGGCGACCGGCGACCGCGAGCGCGCGGTGGCGGCGCTGGAGTCGGTGCCCGACACCTCCGCCCACCACATCGCGGCCCGCGTGGCGGCGGTACGGGCCCGGCTGCGGCAGCGTTCACCTGCGGAATCGCTGCTGCCGGACCTGCTGGCGGCGGGGCGGCAGGTGGAGGCGCTGCTCGCGGGAGGGCTGGAACCATCGCTGGGTGAACAGCTGTCCTGTGAAGTGCTGGGGTCCGCGCTGGACTGGCTGCTGTCCGGCCATTCCGGACAGAATGGGCGCCTTCTGGGCGCGCCACTTGAGGAGACGGGTATCAGACTGGGTCTGGAACGCTCCTACCGGCGGCTCGCACAGTGGGCGCCGGACAGTAGGGAACGGATTGAACTGGTGGAGGCGGCCAACCGCTTCCGCCCGAGGACATGGGTGTGACGATGCCGCAGCTCGACCAACTCTCCGCCTGCCCCGGCTGCGGGGAGCCGTTGGATGCCGACGACGAGTTCTGCGGCACCTGCGGCCAACACCTGCGGACCCCTCCCCCGATGACGGCCCGCCCCGGCACCCGCCGCCCCACCCCACCGGGCACCGGGGCGCAGGGTCCCGCGCAAGGCGGCGCGAACGCCCGGCCGCAGCCCACGGACCCCGCCGGAGCGGCACCACGGACCCCGCCGGCCACCACCGGCAACGGCGCGACGGCGCCCGGAGGGGCGGCCCCGAGCACGGGTGCCGGAGGCACCCCGCCGCAGACCCCGCGCGCCGCATCGCCGTCCGCACCCGAGCGGCGACCGAGCGGCTCCGCCGCCGGTGCCCCAGCCGTGGACAACCGGCCCCCGGCCGGTGGCCAGGCCCCGGCGCCCGCTCACCCCGGCACCACGCCCCCGGCACCCACCACCGGCGTGCCCGGTGCGGCCCCGGGGCGCCCCGCCGGGGCACAAGCGCCGGCCGACGCGGTGTCGAACACCCCTGCCGCGCCGCCGGATACGGCGGCGACCGGCCCCGGATCCGACCGCGCCCGGCCATCGGGCACGGCCCCCGCATCGCAGGCCCCCGGTACCGCGCCCCAGCAACCCACCGCCGTGCGCACCCCGGCGCGTGAGGCAGGGCCGGACCCCGCCGCGCCCGGCGTCACTCAGCAGCCACCGGCAGCGAGCCGCGCCGACAGCCCCGGAACTGCCCCGGGCAGCGGCACCGCACCGGCCGCCGCTCCCCCGGCGCGGAACCCCGCGCCCGGTGGCGCGCCCCAGCAGCCCACCGCCGCCAACACCCCGGCGCACGGCGGCGAGCCGGACGCCACGACCGCGGGGCGGGGCACCGCTCCCGCGGCCGTGCCCGGTCGTTCCGCCGGGACGACCGGCAACGGCACAGCCCCGAGCCCGGCTCCGGCCCAGCCGTCCGGTTCGGGTGGGGCCGCTGCGGGTGCGGTGCCCGACAATCCCGCGCGCCCCGCGCGCAGCGGCCCGGCGACGCCGGGGTCCGGCGCGGGCGCCGCCCCGGCGGCTCCCCCGGCGGCCGCCGCACCGTCCGGCACCGCGCCCGCGCCGGCCGATGCGCGAACGGCGCATCCCCC
>NZ_JBHWJL010000211.1:0-9276 GCF_042731495.1 Streptomyces sp. NPDC059853 | reverse complement strand
CCCCTCAGCCGTCCAGCCGGTCGATCGTCGCCAGGGACGGCCCGCGGGTGGCGGACAGCTTCGCCGCCACCGCCTCCGCCTCGCGCAGCACCCGGACCGCGTTGTGCCAGGTCAGCTTGGCCACATCGGCGTCCGACCAGCCACGGCGCAGCAGCTCGGCGATCAGATGGGGGTAGCCGGCCACCGAGTCCAGGCCCTCGGGCAGGAACGCGGTGCCGTCGAAGTCGCCGCCGAGGCCGAGGTGATCGATGCCGGCCACCTCACGCATGTGGTCCAGATGGTCGGCCACGGTCGCCGGGGTCGCCACCGGGCGTGGTTCGGCCTTCTCGAAGGCCCGCTGCACGCGCATGCCGGCCTCGGTCGTGTCGAGGTGGTGCAGACCGTGCGCGCGCATGTTCTCGTCCGCGCGGCGCGTCCACTCCACGGCCTCGGGGAGGACGAACTTCGGCACGAAGGTCGCCATCGCCACCCCGCCGTTGGCCGGCAGCGCGGCCAGCACGTCGTCGGGGATGTTGCGCGGGTGGTCGCAGACAGCGCGCGCCGAGGAGTGCGAGAAGATCACCGGCGCCTCGCTGACGCGCAGCGCGTCGCGCATGGTGTCGGCCGAGACGTGCGAGAGATCGACGAGCATGCCGATCCGGTTCATCTCCCGCACCACTTCCTCGCCGAACGCGCTGAGGCCCTGGTGCCGGGGCTCGTCCGTCGCCGAGTCCGCCCAGTCGATGGTGTCGTTGTGGGTGAGCGTCAGGTAGCGCACGCCCAGGGCGTACAGGGCGCGCAGCGTGCCCAGCGAGTTGTTGATGGAGTGCCCGCCCTCGGCGCCCATCAGGGAGGCGATCCGGCCCTGGGCCCTGGCCCGTTCCATGTCGTCCGCCGTGGTGGCGGGGGCGAGGTCGGCGGGGTAACGGTCCAGCAGCTGCCGTACCGCGTCGATCTGTTCCAGGGTGGAGCTGACCGCGTCGTCGCCCGCGAAGTCGGAGCGGGTGTACACCGACCAGAACTGCGCGCCGACGCCGCCGGCCCGCAGCCGGGGCAGGTCGGTGTTGAGATGGGCGCTCTGGTCGGTGGCGATGTCGCGGCGGTCGAGGTCGTACCCCACCTGTACCCGCAGCGCCCACGGCAGGTCGTTGTGGCCGTCCACCACGGGGTGTTCGGCGAGCAGGGCGCGGGCCCGGGCGAGGAAGTCGCTCACTTGCCGCCGTCCTTGGCGGCCGTCGCCCGCAGCCGGCGGCCCTTCTCGGTGGCCTGGGCGTTGAGGACGCGCTGGAAGTCCTGCATCCGGGCGCGCAGCCGCTCGTCGTGGGCTGCGAGGAGGCGGACCGCGAGCAGTCCGGCGTTGCGGGCGCCGCCGATGGAGACGGTGGCCACCGGTACCCCGGCGGGCATCTGCACGATGGACAGCAGCGAGTCCATGCCGTCCAGGTGATGGAACGGCACCGGGACGCCGATGACCGGCAGCGGGGTGAGGGCGGCCAGCATGCCGGGCAGGTGGGCGGCGCCGCCCGCGCCCGCGATGATCGCCTTCAGCCCGCGCCCGGCGGCGCCTTCACCGTAGGCGACCATCTCGCGCGGCATGCGGTGCGCGGAGACCACGTCCGCCTCGTAGGGCACCTCGAACTCGTCGAGCGCCTGGGCCGCGGCCTGCATGACCGGCCAGTCGGAGTCGGAGCCCATGACCAGGCCGATGACCGGCGGTGCTGTGCGCGTACTCATTCGTCGATCGTTCCCCGCAGGTAGTCGGCGGCGTGCCGGGCGCGTTCGCGCGCCTCGGCCAGGTCGTCGCCGAAGGTGGTGACGTGGCCGACCTTGCGGCCGGGCTTCACGTCCTTGCCGTACATGTGGATCTTCAGCCCGGGATCGCGGGCCATGCAGTGCAGGTACGCCGGGTACATGTCCGGGTAGTCGCCGCCGAGGACGTTGACCATCACGGTCCACGGGGCGCGCGGCCGGGGGTCCCCGAGCGGCAGGTCGAGGACGGCCCGCAGATGGTTGGCGAACTGGGAGGTGACGGCGCCGTCCTGGGTCCAGTGCCGGGAGTTGTGCGGGCGCATCGCCAGCTCGTTGACGAGCACGCGGCCGTCCGTCGTCTCGAAGAGTTCGACGGCCAGATGGCCGGTGACGTCCAGCTCGGCGGCGATCCGCAGCGCGAGCTGCTGGGCGGCGGCGCCCCGCTCGTCCGGCAGTCCCGGGGCGGGGGCGATGACGGTGTCGCACACGCCGCGCACCTGGATGGACTCGACGACGGGGTAGGCGACGGCCTGGCCGTGCGGGGAGCGCACCACGTTGGCGGCCAGCTCGCGGGTGTAGTCGACCTTCTCCTCGGCGAGCACCGGCACCCCGGCGCGGAACGGCTCGGCGGCGGCCGGGTCATCGGCGGAGTCGATCACCCACACGCCCTTGCCGTCGTAGCCGCCGCGCACCGTCTTGAGGACGACCGGGAAGCCACCGCCGTCCCCCTCGTGGGCGAAGCGCGCCACGTCGGCCGGATCGGTGACGATCCGGTGCCGGGGGCAGGGGATGCCGAGCGCGCTGAGCCGGGCGCGCATCACGCCCTTGTCCTGGGCGTGCACCAGGGCGTCGGGGCCCGGGCGGACCGGGATGCCGTCCGCCTCCAGGGCGCGCAGGTGTTCGGTCGGGACGTGCTCGTGATCGAAAGTGATCACATCGCAGCCCTGGGCGAAGGCCCGCAGGGTCTCCAGGTCGCGGTAGTCGCCGACCACGACCTCCCGTACGACCTTGGCCGCCGCATCCTGCGGGGTGTCGCTGAGGATCTTGAAATGGATACCGAGCGGGATGCCCGCCTCGTGGGTCATCCGGGCGAGCTGCCCGCCGCCCACCATGCCGACTACCGGAAATGTCACGGTCCCCAGGGTATCGGCCGGGTGCCGGGCGGCCGGTGGGGGCGGTGCCGGAACCACCGGCGACCGGGTGCGCGTCGGCGTGGACACGGTCCGTTCACCGCTTCACCGGGCGCCCGGCCCGGGTCGCTGGTTAGCATGATCGCAGGGTTATGTGATGTTCTGTACGACTTTGAAAGGCTCCGATGCGCCCCAGGCTCCCGCTGCCGCCCCCGCTCGCCCGCGAGGCGGCGAAGTTCGGCACCGTCGGCGCCTTCGGCTTCCTGGTCAATGTCGCGGTCTTCAACCTCTGCTCCCAGGCGCTCGGCATCGAACCGCTGCTCTCCGGGGTGCTGGCCACCTGCGCCGCGATCACCACCAACTACTTCGGCAACCGGCACTGGACCTACCGTGACCGCGACAAGGGGCGGCAGCGGCGCGAGGCGGCACTCTTCGCGCTGTTCTCCTGCGCCGGGCTGGTGCTGGAGAACGCCGCGCTGGCCGTCTCCCACTACGGCCTGGGCTTCACCTCCGCCCTCGCGGACAACCTCGCCAAGAACGTGATCGGCCTCGGCATCGCCTCCGCGTTCCGCTTCTGGTCCTACCGCACCTGGGTCTTCAAGGAGCGCGAGCCGGAGCGCACCCGCCCGGCTCACTCCGCCGCGGACGCGCTCTGAACGGCCTCCCGGCTCAGGAACAGCGCGAACACCGGGGGCCGCTGCTGGAGCAGCTCCAGCCGCCCGCCGTCCGCCTCCGCCAGATCACGGGCCACCGCGAGCCCGAGACCGGTCGAGTTGCGGCCCGAGACGGTCCGCTCGAAGACCCGGGAGCCCAGCTCCACCGGCACCCCCCGGCCCTCGTCCGTCACCTCGATGACCACCTGGTTGCCGGTGGTACGGGTGCGCAGCGCCACCGTGCCCGCACCGTGCATCAGCGAGTTCTCGATCAGGGTGGCCAGCACCTGGGCCACCGCCCCGGGCGTGCCCACCGCGCGCAGCCCGGCCTTCCCCGAGTGCACCAGGGCCCGCCCGGCGCCCCGGTAGGCGGGCTTCCACTCCTCGATCTGCTGGAGCACCACCTCGTCGATGTCGAAGCCGACCGCCGAGCTGGAGCGGACGTCGCGCGAGTTCGTCAGCAGCCGCTGCACCACGTCCGTGAGCCGCTCCACCTGGGTGAGCGCGATCGCCGCCTCCTCCTGCACGGTGTCGCGGTCGTCGGCGGTGGCGATGATCTCCTCCAGACGCATCGACAGCGCGGTCAGCGGGGTGCGCAGCTGGTGCGAGGCGTCGGCGGCCAGCCGGCGCTCGGCGGTGAGCATCCGGGCGATCCGCTCGGCGCTGCCGTCCAGCACGTCCGCCACCCGGTCCAGCTCGGGCACCCCGTAGCGGCGGTGCCGGGGGCGCGGATCGCCCGAGCCGAGGCGTTCGGCCGTCTCGGCGAGATCGGTCAGCGGGGCCGAGACCCGGGCGGCCTGCCGCACGGCGAGCAGCGCGGCGGCGGCCACCGCCAGCAGCGACACCACCAGGATGATCATCAGGATGCGGGTGATCTCGTCGTCCACGATGCCGCGCGGCTGCTGCACGGTGACCGTCTCGCCGTTCACCCCGCTCTCGGTGGCGGTCAGCGCGTCGTCCTCCGGCGGCAGGCCCAGCGCGATGGGGGACCGGCCGGGCTGCTCGATGCGCACATGCCGGTCCTCGGGCACGAAAGAGGCCATCTTCGCGGCGGTGACCTGCTCGCCCGCCGCGATCCTGCTCTCCACGACCGCGACCAGCCGGGCCGCCTCCGACTGGAGCCGGTCCCGGGCGGTGGACTCGATGGAGCGGGCCTCCACGAAGAACAGCGAGACGCCGAAGACCGCGATGACGACCAGGACGACGGCGAGGGTGGAATTGATCAGACGGCGGCGCACGGGGCAGGGATCAGCTCTTCTCGAACCGGAAGCCGACGCCCCGGACGGTGGCGATGTAGCGCGGATTGGCGGCGTCGTCGCCCAGCTTCTTGCGCAGCCAGGAGATGTGCATGTCGAGGGTCTTGGTGGAGGACCACCAGGTGGTGTCCCACACCTCGCGCATCAGCTGCTCCCGGGTGACCACCCGCCCGGCGTCCCGGACCAGGACCCGCAGCAGATCGAATTCCTTCGCGGTCAGATGCAGCTCGTCCTCGCCCATCCAGGCGCGGTGCGACTCCACGTCGATACGGATGCCGTGCACGGCCGGGGCGGGGACGTTCTCCGCGGCGCCGCGCCGCAGCAGCGCCCGGACCCGGGCCAGCAGCTCGGCGAGCCGGAACGGCTTGGTCACGTAGTCGTCGGCACCGGCGTCCAGGCCGACGACGGTGTCCACCTCGTCCGCGCGGGCGGTCAGCACCAGGACCGGCAGGCCCAGGCCCTCGGTGCGCAGCCGGCGGCAGACCTCCAGGCCGTCCATGCCGGGCAGCCCGAGGTCGAGCACGACGAGATCGACGTCGCCGCGCAGCCCGGCCCGCAGCGCGCCCGGCCCGTCCTCGCGCACCTCCACCTCGTACCCCTCGCGGCGCAGGGCGCGGGCCAGCGGTTCGGAGATGGAGGCGTCGTCCTCGGCGAGCAGTACTCGGGTCATGGGCCGATGGTAGACCGCCGGGGGCGTCCGGCCCCGTGGGACGGTCCAGGTCGGTGCCCGGGGGCACTCATGGGGCGGTGGGGACCGCCAGCTCCGCCCACACCGTCTTGCCCGGCGGGCCGCCGTGCTCGCGGGCGGGGTCGCGGACCACGCCCCAGTCCAGGCTGAGCCGCTGCACGATGAACATGCCGTGGCCGCCGGGCCGCCCGGCGCGGCGGGCGAGGTCGGGGGCGGGCAGTCCGCTGCCGCCGTCGCTGACCTCGACGCGCAGGATCTTGGGGCCGCAGCCCAGCCGCAGCTCGTCGGGGCCGCCGGCGTGCAGGCACGCGTTGGTGACCAGTTCGGAGACGATCAGCAGGGCGTCCTCGGCGGCGGCCTGGGCCTCGGGGGCGGTGGCGGGCAGCCAGCCCCAGTCGTGCAGCGCGACCCGGGCGAATTCCCTGGCCCGCGGGACCGCGCCGGAGGTGCCGACGAGCCGCAGCCGGCGGATCTGCGTCATCGGTTCGGTCCGCGCGGAGCGCTCCGTCCCGGATCCCGCGCCGTTCCCGCCGTGCTCGTCCGCCGGATACGGATGGGTCGTACTCACTGCACGCCTCCCTCGCCGCATCACCGCGTGCCGCATCACCCTGAGCCGCACGGACACATCGCCTCGACCTGTCGCTGTGACATGTCGCCCTGACCTGCCGGCCGGTTCCCCGGCCGGCCACCGGATGCCTCACGATCGTCCGGCGTAGCGGGTCTCCTGCCCGGAAGGGCGAGGAGAACACCCGCCCGATCCGGGGAATAGTGTGACCTGCCGGGAGCCCTCCCGTACAGCGGGTCCTACCTGCGGGAACAGCGGGATCGCGGGAGGGCCTCAGCCGCCGGGGAGAGCGGCGAGAGCGTCGTCCAGGCTGTTGTGGACGGTGAACACCGCGCCGGCGCCGGTGATCTCGAAGACGCGGGCCACCACGGGGCGCATCGCCGCCAGATGGACGCCGCCGCCCGCCGCCTCGGCGTCGATGCGGGTGGTGAGGAGCACATTGAGCCCGGTCGAGTCGCAGAACTCAAGAGCCGAACAGTCGATAACGATTCGGGAACATCCGTCCGCGACGCAGCCGTCGAGTGACTCACGCAACATTCCGGCGGAATGATGGTCGAGTTCACCGGCGGGCGAGACGACCGCCCCGGCTTCGATACGCCGCACATCGACCGTCAACTGGCGCCGGTTTCCGCTGTCCGGCATCGCGCGGTCCATGCAGCCCCCTTCAATTGGAACGGGCTTCCTGGGTGACTCCGAACCTTAGCCCGTCATGACGCGACCCAACACCCGAACAGGAGCGACATAATAATCAATTCAGACAAAGCGGACTTGCTATGTCTACGGGAAGACGGGTAGGGCTAGATAAGCAACAGCAGTCCACGCCGGCTTTGGAGGCGCCGCACCTCGCAGTGCACGTCACGGCCTCGGCAGCCATATGCCGAAAAACTACGGAGGACACCACATGTCACCCGCCCCCCGGACAGCAGACCGGACGGAAGAACCGCAGACCGCTCCCGAGCAGCCCACGGTGGCTTCACTCTCCGAGGTCCCCCCACCTGTCCCGGAGAACACGCACCAGCTGCTTCCGGAGATTCCCGAACCCCAGCGATTCGACGAGATCGCCCCGATGGACGCACGGGCGCTCTCCAAGGACCTCTTCGCCAGGCTCAAGGTCCTCGAAGAAGGCACACACGAGTACGCGTACGTCCGCAACACCCTGGTCGAGCTGAATCTCGCGCTGGTGAAGTTCGCCGCATCGCGATTCCGCTCCCGCAGCGAGCCGATGGAGGACATCGTCCAGGTCGGCACCATTGGACTTATCAAGGCGATCGACCGATTCGAGGCGGACCGCGGCGTGGAATTCCCCACGTTCGCGATGCCCACCATCATCGGTGAGATCAAGCGCTTCTTCCGCGACACCTCCTGGTCGGTGCGGGTGCCGCGACGCCTCCAGGAACTGCGCCTCGACCTGGCGAAGGCCGGCGACGAGCTGGCGCAGCAGCTGGACCGGGCCCCGACCGTGGCCGAACTCGCCGAGCGGCTGAAGATCAGCGAGGACGAGGTCGTGGAGGGCATGGCCGCCTCCAACGCGTACACCGCCAGCTCGCTGGACGCCCAGCCCGAGGAGGACGACTCCGAGGGCGCGCTGGCCGACCGGATCGGCTACGAGGACCACGGCCTGGAGGGCATCGAGTACGTCGAGTCCCTGAAGCCGCTGATCGCCGAACTGTCGCCCCGCGACCGCAAGATCCTCTCGCTGCGGTTCGTCGCCAACATGACGCAGTCCGAGATCGGTGAGGAACTGGGCATCTCCCAGATGCATGTGTCCCGGCTGCTCGCCAGAACCCTGCGCAGGCTCCGCAACGGCCTGATGACGGAGGACTGACGCGCGACCGGCGCGGATGGCCCGGCCGGGCCGTAGGCTGACAGCCATGAAGCTGCTGTCCGTCAACACCGGCCGGGCCCGCGTCGTTCCCTACACCGACACCGCCGGCGGCCTGACCGGCATCGACAAGCGCCCGGTGGCCGGGCCTGTCGCGGTCGCCGCCCCCGGCCCGCGCGGCGCGGGCGGCAGCGGCCTGGCCGGCGACGACGTGTGCGACCTGCGCCACCACGGCGGCGACGACCAGGCGGTGTACGCCTTCGCGCGCGAGGACCTGGACCGCTGGCAGGACGTGCTGGGCCGCGAGCTGGCGCCCGGCGTCTTCGGCGAGAACCTGACCACCAGCGGCGCCGACGTCAGCGGCACCCTCATCGGGGAGCGGTGGCGGATCGGCGACGACCTCGTCCTGGAGGCGACCGCGCCCCGCATCCCCTGCCGCACCTTCGCGGAATGGCTCGGCGAGCGCGGCTGGGTCAGGCGCTTCACCCAGGACGCCGCGCCGGGCGCGTACTTCCGGGTGCTGCACCCCGGCAGCGTCCGGGCCGGCGATCCCATCCGCGTGCTGCACCGCCCCGACCACGAGGTGACGGTCGCCTTCCTCTTCCGGGCCCGCACCACCGCCCCCGAACTGCGCGCGCGCGTCATCGCGGCGGGCAGCGCCCTCTCGGCGGAGGAGCACGCCCGCGCCCTCGCCTGGGCCGCGCCGGCCCCCGCGGCCGGTCCGGCGGCCCCCGTCGGCTGAGTCTCCGCACCGGGCGGCGTGCGGGCGGTGCGGCACCGCCCCGCCAGGCGGCCCGCCCCCGTACCGCACCGGCGTCACCCGGCCCGATCGCGGACGGGTGCGCGGCGGCGGGTGCGCGGCGGCGGACGCGCCTTCCCGTACCGGAGCCTGACGCCGCGTCGCGCCGCTACGGCACGGGCCGCACCCGGCGGCCGGCGCGCCACACCGCGTGGACGAGGGGGACGCCCGGGCGGTAGGCGAGATGGACCGGGGAAGGGGCGTCCAGGACGGCCAGGTCGGCGCGGGCGCCCGGGGCGAGATGGCCGATGTCGTCGCGGGCGAGGGCGGCGGCGCCGCCGGCCGTCGCGGACCACAGCGCCTCGTCGGGGGTCATGCCCATCTCGCGGACGGCGACGGCGACGCAGAAGGGCATCGAGGAGGTGTACGAGGAGCCCGGGTTGCAGTCGGTGGCCAGCGCGACGGTGACACCGGCGGCCAGCAGCCGGCGGGCGTCGGGGTACGGGGAGCGGGTGGAGAACTCGCAGCCGGGGAGCAGGGTGGCGACGGTCCCGGCGTCGGCGAGGGCGGTGATGTCGGCGTCGGTGAGATGGGTGCAGTGGTCGGCGGAGACGGCGCCCGCCTCGTCAGCGACCTGGACGCCGGGCACCGGTCCGAGCTGGTTGGCGTGGAGGCGCGGCAGCATCCCCCTGGCC
>NZ_JBHWJL010000210.1:5728-9282 GCF_042731495.1 Streptomyces sp. NPDC059853 | reverse complement strand
GGCCCGCGAGCGGCAGCTGGTGCGGGACGACCGGGTGCCGCGCGCCCAGGCGATGGTGGCCCGGCTGCGCGAACTGGGCGTGGACATCACCTGGGAGCGGGTGCGCGAGCTGGCGCAGGGCGTGGTGGGCCGGCCGCACATCGCGGCGGCGATGGTGGAGGCCGGGGTGGTCGGCAGCGTCTCGGACGCCTTCGCGCCGGAGTGGATCGGGGACGGCGGGCGCGCACACGTCGGCAAGCACGAACTGGACGTGTTCACCGCGATCCGGCTGATCAAGGCGGCGGGCGGGGTCTCGGTGTTCGCTCACCCCGCGGCGGCGCACCGCGGCGCGGTGGTGCCGCTGCCCGCGATCGCCGAACTCGCGGCGGCCGGTCTGGACGGCATCGAGGTCGATCACATGGACCACGACCCGGCCACCCGCGCCGCGCTGCGCGCCCTGGCCGCCGATCTGCGGCTGCTGCCCACCGGCTCCAGCGACTACCACGGCGAGCGCAAGGCGATCCGGCTGGGCGAGCACACCACCGCCCCGGAGGTCTATGAGGAGCTGGTCGGCCGCGCCTCGGGCGGCGCGCCGGTCACCGGCTGACGCCACCCACCGGTTCCCCGCGGTCCAGCGCCCGCCAGAAGTCCAGGAGTTCGGCCGCCGTGGCGGCGGGCCGCTCGGTGTTCGGGGAGTGCTCCGAGCCGCTGATGACGGTGCGTCGGGCCCGCAGCCGGGCCGCCATCGCGTCCAGCTGGGCGATCGGCCACACCCCGTCCCGTACGCCGGACACCACGTGCACGGGCACGCCGGTGGCCGCCAGATGGTCCACCCGGTCCGGCTCGTGCCGCAGGGTGCGGCCGGTGGCGATCAGCTGGGCCGGGGTGGTGGCCAGCCAGCGGCGGCGCAGGAAGCCGTCCACGCCCAGCGGCGAGACGACGCCCTCGGTGCCGCTGGACGCGTCGGGGACGGCCGCGTCCGGCAGCGTCTCCTTGGCGCGGTGGGTGACCCGCCAGACGCCGGTGGTGCCCAGCACGGGCAGCCCCGCGGTCAGGAACCGGGTCTTCCAGCGCTGCCAGGAGACGACCTTGCCGGGGCCCGAGGCGATCAGCGTCAGCGAGGCGAACGGCGTGGCGCCGCCCTCCGCGGCCCGCAGCACCGCGCCCCGGGCGATCAGCCCGCCGAGCGAGTGACCCGCCAGATGCAGCGGGGTGGGGCCGGTGGCGAGCGCGTCCGCCTGCGCGAGGACGTCCTCGGCGAGCGCGCCGAGCCGGTAGGAGTCCCAGCCGTGCCCGCCGGGTGTCTCGTACTGGCCCCTCCCGTCCACCGCCACCGCCCGGTAGCCGGCCGCGGCCAGCGGCTCCAGCAGGGCGATGAAGTCCTCCTTGCTGCCGGTGTACCCGGGCACCAGCAGCACGGTCCCGGCCGGTTCCCCCGCGGGCGCGGCATCCAGCACGGCGAACGCGCCGCGCCGGGTGCGCAGCCGGTGGGCCCGTACGCCGGGCGGCATCTGTGTGAAAGGCGGCCTGCTCACATCCGTCACCCTATCCGGGCCCTCCGTACGTGACATCCGGCGGTCACCCGGACGCAACACCGGTGGCACCCGCCGCCCCGAGGCTGACGGAGGCTGTTCTTCGCGCGCCGAGTGGGCCAGAATCTACGCGCGTTACGCCCGTTGTGCCCGAACCACCCCACCGAGGAGCCGAAACCCATGTCGCTGAACCGCCGAACGTTCCTGGGCGGAACCGCCGTCACCTCCGCCGGGGTGGTGCTCGCCGGTGGCGCGGTGGCGCCGTCCGCCGCCGCGGCGCCCGGCCGCGAGACCAAGCGGCACACCTTCTCCGTGCTCGGCACCACCGACCTGCACGGCCACGTCTTCAACTGGGACTACTTCACCGACGCCGAGTTCGCGGACGCGGACGGCAACGACGTGGGCCTGGCCAAGCTCTCCACCCTCATCGACGAGGTGCGCGCCGAGAAGGGCGGGCGCCGCAACACCCTGCTCATCGACGCCGGGGACACCCTCCAGGGCACCCAGCTCGCCTACTACTACGCCAAGGTGGACCCGATCACCGCGCGCCGGGGCCCGGTGCACCCGATGGCCCGGGCCATGAACGCCATCGGCTACGACGCCGCCGCGCTGGGCAACCACGAGTTCAACTACGGCATCCCGCTGCTGCGGAAGTTCGAGGAGCAGTGCGACTTCCCGCTGCTGGGCGCCAACGCCCTGGACGCCCGCACCGAACGGCCCGCCTTCCCGGCGTACCACATGGCCACCGTCCCCACCCCGCGCGGCCGGGCCGTCAAGGTGGCGATCCTGGGCCTCACCAACCCCGGCATCGCGATCTGGGACCGCGCCCACGTCGAGGGGAGGATGACCTTCCCGAGCCTGGAGCAGCAGGCCGCGCACTACGTGCCCCGGCTGCGGTCGATGGGCGCCGACGTGGTGATCGTCTCGGCCCACTCCGGCACCAGCGGCACCTCCTCCTACGGCGACGCGCTGCCGCACGTCGAGAACGCCGCCGCCCTGGTCGCCGAGCAGGTCCCCGGCATCGACGCCATCCTGGTCGGCCACGCGCACGCCGAGATCGCCGAACGCCGGGTGACCAACCTCGCGACCGGCAAGGACGTGGTGCTGTCCGAGCCGCTGTTCTGGGGCAAGCGGCTCACCGTCTTCGACATAGCCGTCGCCTGGGAACGCGGCCGGTGGGTGGTCGAGTCAGTCTCCGCCGAGGTGCGCAACACCAACACGGTCGCCGAGGACCCGCGCATCACCGGGCTGCTGCGCGAGGAGCACGAGCGGGTGATCGCCTACGTCAACCAGGTCATCGGGACCGCGAGCGAGGCCATGACGGCCACCGACGCGGCGTACAAGGACGAGCCGATCATCGACTTCATCAACTTCGTGCAGGCGGAGACGGTGACGGCGGCGCTGGCCGGCGGCGCGTACGCGGACCTGCCGGTGCTGTCGCAGGCGGCGTGCTTCTCGCGCAGCGCGGCGATCCCGGCGGGCGAGGTGACGATCCGCGACGTGGCGGGGATGTACGTCTTCGAGAACACCCTGGAGGCCCGGCTGATCACCGGCGCGCAGCTGCGCGACTATCTGGAGTTCTCGGCGCGGTACTTCGTACGGACGCCGGCCGGGGCGGAGATCGACCCGGCGCGGCTGACGAACGCCGAGGGCATCCCCGACTACAACTACGACGCGGTCAGCGGCGTGACGTACGACATCGACATCGCCGAACCGGCCGGCTCGCGGATCACCGATCTGCGGTTCGCGGGCGAGCCGGTGGCGGACGACGCGCGGTTCGTGCTCGCCGTCAACAACTACCGGGCCAGTGGCGGCGGGAACTTTCCGCACATCGCCACGGCCGAGCAGGTGTGGGCGAACTCGGACGAGATCCGCAACACGATCATCTCCTGGGTGCAGGAGAACGGCGAGATCGATCCGGCCCGGTTCGCCTCGGTGGACTGGCGGCTGACCCGTGCGGGCCAGCCCGTCTTCGACCGCTAGCCAGCCCGTCAGCTCTCGGCGGCGCCGCCCGTGGTGGTACGGCGGCGGCGCCTCCGGAGG
>NZ_JBHWJL010000210.1:0-5718 GCF_042731495.1 Streptomyces sp. NPDC059853 | reverse complement strand
CTTTCCGGTGGGGTCATGCCCTTTTTCTACTGTTTGCATTCCGTTCTGTTTTCTGCGGCGCCGCCGGTGTTGTTTTGGGGGCGGCGCCGCCGGCGGCGCGGGGTACGCGGCGCGTCGGCCGCCGGACCGGCC
This sequence comes from Streptomyces sp. NPDC059853, assembly GCF_042731495.1. Lineage (NCBI taxonomy): Bacteria > Bacillati > Actinomycetota > Actinomycetes > Kitasatosporales > Streptomycetaceae > Streptomyces > Streptomyces sp. NPDC059853. The sequence goes on along the minus strand of NZ_JBHWJL010000210.1, from coordinate 5,586 downwards.
TCCGGTGCCGCCGTGCTCTGCTCCGGCACAGCGGCCGTGGCGGCGGCCGGTGCGTCGGCGGCCACGGTCACCCCGCCCCGGGTACGGCGCCGCTGCCGGCTGCGGGTGGGCCGGTGACGCTCGGCCTCCTCGGCGGCCGGCTTGGCCCGGCCACCGCCGGAGCGCTTGCTCTCCCGGCCGCCCAGGTCCTCGACCTCTTCGGCGGCGAGCCCCGCACGGGTCCGCTCGGCGCGCGGCAGTATCCCCTTGGTGCCCTCGGGGATGCCGAGCACCTCGAACAGGTGCGGCGAGGTCGAGTACGTCTCGGCCGGGTCGTGGAAGTCGAGGTCCAGCGCCTTGTTGATCAGCTGCCAGCGCGGGATGTCGTCCCAGTCGACGAGCGTCACGGCCGTACCGGTGTTCCCGGCCCGCCCGGTGCGCCCGATGCGGTGCAGATAGGTCTTCTCGTCCTCGGGCGTCTGGTAGTTGATCACGTGCGTGACCCCCTCCACATCGATGCCGCGCGCCGCGACATCGGTGCACACCAGCACATCGACCTTGCCGTTGCGGAACGCCCGCAGCGCCTGCTCGCGCGCCCCCTGGCCCAGGTCGCCGTGGACCGCGCCGGAGGCGAACCCGCGCCGCGCCAGCTGGTCGGCGACATCGGCGGCGGTGCGCTTGGTGCGGCAGAACACCATCGCGAGCCCGCGCCCGTTCGCCTGGAGGATGCGGGCCACCATCTCCGGCTTGTCCATCGAGTGGGCCCGGAACACGTGCTGGGTGATGTTGGCCACCGTCGCACCCGCGTCGTCCGGGTCGGTGGCCCGGATGTGGGTGGGCTGGCTCATGTAGCGCCGCGCCAGGCCGATGACCTGGCCCGGCATCGTGGCGGAGAACAGCATCGTCTGCCGCTTGGCGGGCAGCTGCTCCATGATCTTCTCGACGTCGGGCAGGAAGCCGAGGTCGAGCATCTCGTCGGCCTCGTCCAGTACCAGGGTGCGGATCTGCGACAGCCGCAGCTTGCGCTGCCCGGCCAGGTCGAGCAGCCGGCCCGGCGTGCCCACGACCACGTCGACACCGCGCGCCAGCGCCTCGACCTGCGGTTCGTACGCCCGGCCGCCGTAGATCGACAGGACGCGCACGTTGCGCACCTTGCCGGCGGTGAGCAGATCGTTGGTCACCTGCTGGCACAGCTCGCGGGTGGGGACGACCACGAGCGCCTGCGGGGCCTCGGTCAGTTCCTCGGGACGGGCACGGCCCGCCTCGACGTCCGCGGGGACGGTCACGTTCTCCAGGAGGGGAAGCCCGAAGCCGAGGGTCTTGCCGGTACCGGTCTTCGCCTGGCCGATCACATCGGTGCCGGCCAGCGCGACGGGGAGGGTGAGTTCCTGAATGGGGAAGGGGGTGACGATGCCGACGGCTTCGAGCGCCTCGGCGGTCTCGGGAAGGATCCCGAGATCTCGGAATGTGGTGGTGGCGGACAGGGTGGTTGCCTCTTCTGTGTGTCGCGGCGCACGTGGCGGCGAGGCGGGTCTTGCGTACCGCGCCGGTACGATGGCGGCCCGCCTTGGGGCCGTCCGGGGCGCGGGACCCGGTCGTCTCGCTCAAGCGCACGCACCGCGCGAGCGGGTCCCTCATACCGTGGTGGCTGCGGGGCGCACCCACCACGCGGAGGGCTGGTCAGGTCGGAGCCGATCGGCCAACCGACCGGACATCCTCGGAGGTCAACGGGACCCGGGCTGGTCCTGGGCCCATCGGACTCCGGCATGAGAAGGCCCCACCACCTCCGGGCGGGCCTCTATAGCACTGTACCCCGGAACCGCGCATATGTGTCAGGGCTCGGTCTTCCCGGACGTCCACCGGGGACTATTGTGCGGTCCATGCAGACGCCGCAGAGCCCCGAGCACCCCGCCGTTCCCGACGCCTCCGCGCCCGACAGGGACTGGGCGGCGGCCTCCGCCGACCCGCGGTACCGGGCGGCCGTGATCGACCTGCTCGGGGCACTGGCGTACGGCGAGCTCGCGGCCTTCGAAAGGCTCGCCGAGGACGCCAAGCTGGCACCGGGCCTGGCGGACAAGGCCGCTCTGGCCCGGATGGCGTCGGCGGAGTTCCAGCACTTCGAGCAGGTCTCCGAGCACCTGGTGTCCATCGCGGAGGAGCCGGTGGCGGCGATGGAGCCGTTCGTCGTGCCGCTGGACGAGTTCCACCGGCTGACGGCGCCGTCCGACTGGCTGGAGGGCCTGGTCAAGGCGTACGTGGGCGACGCGATCGCCGCCGACTTCTACCGCGAGATCGCCTCCCGCCTCGACGCGGACACCCGGGGGCTGGTGCTGCGGGTGCTGGACGACACCGGGCACGCGTCGTTCGCGGTGGAGAAGGTGCGCGCGGCGATCGAGGCCGACCCCCGGGTCGGCGGCCGGCTCGCCCTGTGGGCCCGGCGGCTGATGGGCGAGGCGCTGTCGCAGGCCCAGCGGGTGGTGGCGGACCGGGACGCGCTGTCCACGATGCTGGTGGGCGGGGTGGCCGACGGCTTCGACCTGGCGGAGATCGGCCGGATGTTCTCCCGGATCACCGAGGCCCACACCAAGCGGATGGCGGCCCTGGGCCTCTCGGCGTAACACCCGCGCCGTACGGCGGGGCCCGGACCTCCCGCGTCACGCCCACGGGGTACGGCGGGTCCTGGACCTCCGGCGTCACGCCCACGGGGTACGGCCAGTGGGCGTGGCCCCCGGACGGCGCGTTGTGCCGCGCCCGCGCTGGTCAGCGCTGCCATGCGCGCCGGCAGCACACCGCGCGCCCGGCTCCGGGCCCGGCCCCGGGCACGCCCGGCCGGAGGCCGACCGCTAGCGCGATCCCGTGCGCCGTCCCCGCCGGACCGGGAGGCCGCTCGGGGTGGCCACCCGGGTGGCCGCCGGGGTCGGCAGCGGCGCGGCGGCGCCGCTGGTCTGCGGCATGGCGCCGGGCCGCTGCCCGGGCGGGCCGGCCGGCTCCAGGCGCAGCACGCGGCACTCGCGCGCCCAGCGTTCCAGCAGGTCCTCCTGGTCCGGCGCGTTGAGCCGCTTGCCCTTGAGTTCCCCGGCGGTGGCCTGCCACAGCTCACCGCCCGCCGCCGGCTCGGTGACCCGGGCCGGCCAGACGATCAGCCGGCCGCCCTTGTCCTTGCTGCGGCAGGTCACCGTCGCCGTGCCACCGTCCACCAGGCCGAGCCCGTCCAGCGGCTGCTCTCCGCGCCCGTCCCCGCCGACCAGGCAGACCGCGCCCTCGTGCCAGACGTGCCACAGCGCGCGTGCCGGTCCCCGCGGGCCGCGCACCCACACCAGGGCGGACTTCTTCGCACTCTCCTCGATCAGGGCCCGGTCGAAGAGCGACAGGTCCCGCTGCTCATCGGTCATGCTCATCCGTCCTCGTCCGTCCGGTCGTCCGTCGGGTCGCCCGCCGGTCGTCAGTCCTCGTCGGTCACCATCTCGTCGCCGTAATCGAGGATCTCCTCCTCCGGCGGCGCGTGCAGCGTGAACTCCTTGTTCCAGTCCGTCAGCGTCAGCTCCCCCGCCGCGCCGCCGCGCTCGAACCGCAGCGGGTACGGCGTCCCGATCAGCGAGACCTCCATGGCCCCGCCGACGCCCTCGCCCGCCTCCAGGCGGACGGTCTGCACCCCGCCGATCTCGCCGCGCTCCCCGATGGCCCGCTCGCCCTCCAGCGCCAGCAGCCCGTCCAGCAGCACGCTCCGGTCGGTGAACCCGCTCAGCTGCTCGTACGCGGGGTCCTCGGGCGCCACCCGCACGTACTTCCCGTCCAGCTTGTGCGCCGGGTCGGGGTCCGTGCTCTCCTCACCGTCCTCGTCCTCCGCCCCGTCCTGCGACTGCCAGAACGCGGCGTCGGCCTTGATGAACAGGTCCTCTCCGACCCGCAGCAGTTCGAAGGTGGAGCCGTCCGTGGACACCTCCCCCACCCCGCCCTCCTCGCCGATCCGCATGTCCAGCCGGTACGTCGTGCCCTCGGTGATCACCGTGCCGGAGAGCCGTACGGCGGTGGCGCCCTCGACGGCGCCGCGCATCTCCTGCTCGATCTCCTCGGCGGTCAGCTTCGCCAGCCCGTTGGTGCCCTCGTCGGGGTCCTCCTCGCCGCCGCCGCACGCGGTGAGCGTCACGCTCGCCAGCGCGCAGACGAACGCCAGCACGGCCCTGCGACACCTGGGCCATCCGGGGACCGCTGCCCTCACGTCGGCTGCCTTTCCTCGAAGGGGTCGGGAAGTTGAGGCGCAGCGTACCCGCACCGGCCCATCGGCCCTCAAGGCAGTGGCTCTTGGACGCCCGGGCAGCCGTACCATCGGTGACATGGCTACCGACACCCCCCAGCCCACGGACAGCGCCGTTCGGGCCGCGCTCGCCACGGTGAACGATCCGGAGATCCACCGGCCGATCACGGATCTGGGCATGGTCAAATCCGTGGAGATCGCCCCGGACGGCTCGGTCGCGGTCGGCATCTACCTGACGGTCCAGGGCTGTCCCATGCGGGACACGATCCACTCCGAGGTGGCGGCGGCGGTACGCGCCGTACCCGGGGTGTCCGAGGTACGGGTCGAGCTGGACGTGATGAGCGACGCGCAGCGCAAGGAGCTGGCGACGACGCTGCGCGGCGGCCAGGCGGAGCGGGAGGTGCCGTTCGCCCAGCCCGGTTCGCTCACCCGTGTCTACTGCGTGGCCTCCGGCAAGGGCGGGGTCGGCAAGTCCTCGGTGACCGTGAACCTGGCGGCGGCGCTCGCGGCGCGCGGCCAGAAGGTGGGCGTGGTCGACGCCGACATCTACGGGCACTCGGTCCCGCGCATGCTGGGCACGGACGGCAAGCCCACCCAGGTCGAGAACATGATCATGCCGCCGTCGGCGCACGGCGTGAAGGTGATCTCCATCGGGATGTTCACGCCGGGCAACGCGCCGGTGGTGTGGCGCGGCCCGATGCTGCACCGCGCGCTCCAGCAGTTCCTGGCGGACGTGTACTGGGGCGACCTCGACGTGCTCCTGCTCGACCTGCCGCCGGGCACCGGCGACATCGCGATCTCCGTGGCCCAGCTGGTCCCCAACGCCGAGATCCTGGTGGTCACCACCCCGCAGCAGGCCGCCGCCGAGGTCGCCGAGCGCGCCGGGTCGATCGCCGTCCAGACCCATCAGAAGATCGTCGGCGTCGTCGAGAACATGTCGGGGCTGCCGTGCCCGCACTGCGACGAGATGGTGGATGTCTTCGGCAGCGGCGGCGGGCAGCGGGTCGCCGACGGGCTGACCCGTACCACCGGCGCCGAGGTGCCGGTCCTGGGCACCATCCCCATCGACGTCCGGCTGCGCGAGGGCGGCGACGAGGGCAAGCCCGTGGTGCTCAGCGACCCGGACTCGCCGGCCGGGACGGCGCTGCGCAAGGTCGCCGACGCCCTCGGCGGCCGGCAGCGCGGGCTGTCCGGCCTGTCCCTGGGGATCACCCCGCGCAACAAGTTCTGAGGTTCCGTGCGGTCTCCGAGGGTGGGCTGTCCCCCACCCTCCGGAGCCCGGCACCACGCCGCCGGGTCTAGGCCGTCTCTTTCGGATCTTCGCGGGGCCGCGCCGCCGGCTACTGGGGGCA
>NZ_JBHWJL010000209.1:0-9378 GCF_042731495.1 Streptomyces sp. NPDC059853 | reverse complement strand
GCCTCGTACACGCGGCGCAGCAGGGCATCGGCGTCCAGCATGCCGAGTGCCTTGGCGACCTGGTCCTGGTCTTCGAGGGCGAGCCGGTCGGTGGCGCGGCCGGTGGTCAGGTGGAGGGCGTCGCGGATGTCCAGCAGGGTGCTGCGGGCGGCTTCGAGTCCGGCCCGGGGCGCGTCGGCGATCCAGGAGGCGGCGACGGCGCGCAGCGCGGTGGCGTCGCGCAGGCCGCCGCGGGCCTCCTTGAGGTCGGGTTCGAGCAGGAAGGGCAGTTCGCCGTGACGCCGGGCGCGCTCGCAGCCGAGTTCGTGCAGGGCCGGGAGGCGGGCGGGCGCCTGGGCGCGCCACTGGGCGAGGAGGGCGGTGCGCAGTTCGGTGGTGAGGGCGGCGTCGCCGGCGATGTGACGGGCGTCCAGGAGACCGAGGTGGACCTTGAGGTCGTCGGCGGCGGTCGCGTGGGCCTCGGCGAGGGTGCGGACCGAGTGGTCGAGGGAGATGCCGAGGTCCCACACCGGGTACCAGATGCGGTCGGCGAGGGCGGCGATCTCCGCGGCGGTGCCGGTGCCGTCGTGCAGGAGGAGCAGGTCCAGGTCGCTGCGTGGTGACAGTTCGCCGCGCCCGTAGCCGCCGACGGCGACCAGGGCGACGCGCGGGCTGTGCGGCCGCCGGCCGAGGAGGCCGGTGAGCCAGGTGTCGGTGAGCTGGGCGAGCCGGGCGCGGCGCGGCGGCCCCGGCCGCGTCTGGGGGTCGGCGAGTGGTTCGCCGAGCAGACGCAGCCTGGCCGCCGCGTACCCGCCGCTGGGGCCCGTGTCCGTGCCGGTGGTGGATGTCGACTCCGCCGTCATGCGGTCCCCAGCTCCTGTTCAGGTGGTCAGGTGGTGCGTGTGCCGCGCCCGGTGCGTCCGGGCGCCGGGTGCGTGCCGGGGGTCACAGGGCGTCGGGGCCGCGGTCCCCGGTGCGGACGCGTACGGCCTCCTCCACCGGGGTGCTCCAGACCTTTCCGTCGCCGATCTTCCCGGTGCGGGCCGCCTTGACCACGACGTCGATCAGCTGCTCGGCGTCGTCGTCCTCGACGAGGATCTCCAGGCGGATCTTGGGGACGAGGTCGACGGTGTACTCGGCGCCGCGGTAGACCTCGGTGTGTCCGCGCTGGCGGCCGTAGCCGCTGGCCTCGGTGACGGTCATGCCGTGCACGCCGAAGGCCTGGAGGGCCGACTTGACCTCGTCGAGACGGTGCGGCTTGATCACCGCGGTGATGAGCTTCATGCGTCCACCTTCTTGTCGCCGGCGGCCACCTGGGTGGTCGACGGAGCGCTGCTGGCCACGGTCACCGAGCCGGTGCCGGTCTGGCTGAAGTCGTACCCGGTCTCCGCGTGGTAGGCCTGGTCGAGCCCGGCGGTCTCCTCCTCCTCGGAGGAGCGGAAGCCGATGGTGACGTCGATGATCTTGGCGATGATCCAGGTGACGACGAAGGAGTACACCATGACCGCGGCCGCGGCGGCGGCCTGCAAGGTGAACTGGGCGAAGCCCCCGGCGCCGTCGATGGCGAGGAAGCCGACGAGCAGGGTGCCGATGATGCCGCCGACCAGGTGGACGCCGACGACATCGAGGGAGTCGTCGAAGCCCAGCTTGTACTTGAGGCTGACGGCCCAGGCGCAGACCGCGCCGGCGACGAGGCCGATGAGCAGGGCGCCCATGGGGTTGACGTTGGCGCCGGACGGGGTGATGGCGACCAGGCCGGCGATCGCGCCGGAGGCGGCGCCGAGCGTGGTGTAGGCGCCGTGCCGGATGCGCTCGTAGGCGAGCCAGCCGAGGACGGCGGTGCCGGTGGCGACCATGGTGTTGAGGGCCATCAGGGCGGCGGTGCCGTTGGCGGCCAGCTCCGAGCCGGCGTTGAAGCCGAACCAGCCGAACCACAGCAGGGCGGCGCCGAGCAGGACCATGGGCAGGTTGTGCGGGCGCATCGGGTCCTTCTTGAAGCCGATGCGCTTGCCGATCACCAGGACGGCGGCGAGGGCCGCGACTCCGGCGTTGATGTGGACGGCGGTGCCGCCGGCGAAGTCGATGACCTCGTGTCCGTCGATCTCCAGGCCGCCGATCCAGCCGTTGTCGCCCCAGACCCAGTGCGCGACCGGGAAGTACACGATGGAGACCCACACCGCGATGAAGACGGCCCAGGCGCTGAACTTGACGCGGTCGGCCAGGGCGCCGCTGATCAGGGCGGGGGTGAGCACGGCGAACATCAGCTGGAAGACGGCGAAGGTGAGCAGGGTCTCGGAGCCTTCGACGCCGAGCATGCCCTTGAAGCCGATAAAGTCCAGGTTGCCGATGATGCCGCCGCCCTCGCCGTTGACGCTGTCACCGAAGGCGAGGGAGAAGCCGTAGAGCACCCACAGCACGCTGGAGATGCCGGTGGCGATGAAGCACATCATGAGCATGTTCAGTGCGCTCTTGACGCGGATCATGCCCCCGTAGAAGAAGGCGAGGCCGGGGGTCATCAACATGACCATGGCGGCACAGATCACCACAAATGCGATATCTGCTGCTTCCAACGTGAACGTCTCCTCAGAATGACGACCCGTGCGGGCAGGATCTTGGGCGGGTCAGGATGCGCCACAGGCTCCCGGAGGGCCGTTTCCGGTGATGGCCGCCCATGTTTCGCAGGGGTGACGATGAGTAGCGGCATGTTAAGCAGAGATGAAATGGGCAGGCCCCGCACCACGCCCGTACTACGGTGTGCGGCACTGTCCTCCCGGAGTGCGGACAGGGAACCGGCCGCGGTGGGCCACCCGGGGCGGCCCGGCGGGGAGGACCCGGCCCGGGCCGTCCGGGGCGGCCTCCGCGGCCGGGGATGAGGCGGCCGCGGAGGGCGGGCTCAGCAGGCCCTGACCGCCTCGTTTTCCGGGAGTTCCGCGGTCAGCCGCTCGCTCAGACCGCGGACGGCGGAGATCTCGCCGAAGTCCCGCAGCGCGTTGGCGGAGGTCTTGCGCAGCCGGGTGTTGACCCGCTCCGAGCGCAGCCGCCGCGCCAGCACGATGGCCTGGCCCGCCCGGCCGACCGCGGCCTCGGGGTCGTGCTCCAGCAGGTGCACGGACGCCATGCCGATCAGGTTGAGTGCATACGACCGCTGGTACCCACCGTTGACCTGGCTCTCGCATTCCTGCGCGAAAAGCTGTACGGCACGTTCCATCTCCGGGCGGGCGAGCGAGATGTACGCGGGGCTGCGGCCTGCGATGTAGGCGAGGTCCCGGTAGGAGTGGGCGTTCTCCGACCTCAGCTCGGCCTCGGTGAAGAAACGGATCCAGGGCGGGTCGCGGTCGGCGGGGCCGGCGTCGAAGAAGGTCTCCTCGGCCGCGCGCGCCGCGCGCACGCACTTGGGCGAGGCACCCATGGTGGCGTAGGCGCGTGCCTCGATCGCGTGGAGCATCGCCTGGGTGCGGGCGGTGGCGCCCTCACGGCTGCCGTACTGCGCGAGGTGGATCAGCTCCAGGGCGTCCTCGGCGCGGCCCAGGTGGATCATCTGCCGGCTCATCTGGGACAGGATGAACGCCCCCAGCGGCCGGTCGCCGGACTCCTTGGCGGCGTGCAGGGCGAGGACGAAGTACTTCTGCGCGGTGGGCTGGAGCCCGATGTCGTAGCTCATCCACCCGGCGAGTTCGGACAGTTCCGCGGTGATCCGGAAGAGCCGCCGGCGCACCGGCTCGGGGTGGTGCTCCTGGAGCAGGTCGGTGACCTCGTGCAGCTGGCCGACGACCGCCTTGCGGCGCAGACCACCGCCGCACTGGGCGTCCCAGGCGCGGAATTCGGCGGTGGTGTGCTCCAGAAGCTCCAGTTCGGGCACTGACAGACCGTTTCTGCGCTGGCCTCCGCCACCCGGCCCGGTGGCGGTGGGCAGCGCGATGACCCGGGCACCGCCCTCCGTGTCCTGGGGGGCGGAGGCGGGGCCGTCGGCGGAAGTGGGGACCAGCCAGCGCTGCATGGGCTCGATCAGCGCGGGGCCCGCCGAGACCGACAGGGAGGTGCCCAGGAACCCGCGGCGGCCCAGCATCAAGTCGCTGCGGGAGAACTCGTTGATCAGCGCCACCGTCTGCCGGCCGGCCCAGGGCAGGTCGATGCCGGAGACGGCGGCGGACTGGCGCGCGGAGCGCAGCCCGAGGTCCTCGATGCCCACGACGCAGCCGAACCGCTCGGAGAACAGCTCGGACAGGATGCGGGGTATGGGCTCGCGCGGCTGTTCGCCGTCGAGCCAGCGGCGTACCCGGGAGGTGTCGGTGCTGATGTGGTGCGCCCCCAGTTCCCTGGCCCGCCGGTTGACCTGGCGGGCGAGTTCGCCCTTGGACCATCCGCTGCGCTGGAACCAGGACGTGAGCCGCTCGTTGGGGACCTTCTCGGAGGTGCCGCCGTCAGTGCCCACAGTTACGCCCCCATCCCGGCCCGCAGCATCCCGCGCGGGCCGATGGCCATCGCCTCGTCGTACCTCACGAACTGACGCGCCGTCTGCTGACATCCCGTCTATGAATCTACCGAAAGTAATCCTATGATCACCGACGCGCTGGAGGAGCGATGGCCAATCGCCACCATTCGCCACCCCTCCGATTGAACCTATTGCCCAGCGTGCGCGCTTCACTGGTACGGGGGATGTTCGGCCTCGGGCGGAAGGAAGCACAACGGGGGCGCACTGCGGCGAACGTGCTCCCCCCGGTTACTGCCCGACGATCGTAACTATCGGTATACCGGACCGTTGGAGAGTGCATGGGCTTCACGATCGACGGACTGCGGGAGATCCGGGAGCTGCGGTTGCCGGGCAGGTTGCCGCGGCGGCTGATCCGCGACCCGGTCCGGATGGCGGTCGCCGAGTACACCGGTCTGTGGGGCTGGGACGTCACTCCCGGTGCGCGGGCCGTGCGGCGCGGGCCGGGGCCCGGGCGCCCCGAGTGCTCCTGCGGGCGCGCCGATTGCGCCTCCCCGGGCGCCCATCCGCTCGACCAAGCGCTCACCATCACCGCCGGCACCCCGCTGCGGCAGGCCCTGGCCGACTGGGAGCGCGCCCCCGGTGCCTCCGTCCTGCTGCCCACCGGGCGCGGTTTCGACGTGATCGAGGTGCCGTGCGGCCCCGGTCGCCGCGCGCTGCTGCGTCTGGAGCGCATCGGGCTGCCCCTGGGGCCGGTCGCCGAGGCGCCGCACGGCCGCGTCTGGTTCTTCGTGGCGCCGGGTGCCGCGGCGCAGCTCCCCCAGTTGCTGTACCGGATGGGCTGGGACGACGCGTTGCCGCAGCTGCGCTGCCTCGGTCCCGGCGGTCACATCACCGCGCCGCCGTGCGAGTACGGCGGTTACGGCCCGGTGCGCTGGCTGCGCGCGCCGGATCTGGAGTGCCCCGCGCCGCCGCCGGCCCGGCTGCTGGTGGGCGCGCTGGCGTACGTCTGCCACCGCGCCACCGGCTGACGGGCCGCGGCCGGGCGCCGTCCCGACGTCCGGGCCGCCGCGCCGGGTCGCCACGGGCAGGACGGGCCGACGGGCCGGGCCGCCCGGCGCCCGCCGTCCTGGCTCCCGTCAGCCGATGAGCGCGTCCACGAACGCCTCGGGCTCGAACGGCGCGAGGTCGTCCGCCCCCTCACCCAGGCCGACGAGCTTCACCGGCACGCCCAGCTCCCGCTGCACGGCGATCACGATGCCGCCCTTGGCGGTGCCGTCCAGCTTGGTCAGGGCGATCCCGGTGATGTTGACGACCTCGGCGAAGACCCGCGCCTGGACCAGGCCGTTCTGTCCGGTGGTGGCGTCCAGCACGAGCAGCACCTCGTTGACCGGGCCCTGCTTCTCCACCACCCGCTTGACCTTGCCCAGCTCGTCCATCAGGCCGGTCTTGGTGTGCAGCCGGCCGGCGGTGTCCACCAGCACCACGTCGGCGCCCTCCGCGATGCCCTCGCGGACCGCGTCGAAGGCCACCGAGGCGGGGTCGCCGCCCTCCGGGCCCCGCACCGTACGGGCGCCCACCCGTTCGCCCCAGGTGCTCAGCTGCTCCGCGGCGGCGGCGCGGAAGGTGTCCGCGGCGCCGAGCACCACCGACTTGCCGTCCGCGACCAGCACCCGGGCGAGTTTGCCGGTGGTGGTGGTCTTCCCGGTGCCGTTGACGCCGACGACCAGCACCACGGCCGGCCGCTCCTCGCCCTCCACCGAGACGCCGCCCTCGGTGTGCACCGCGCGGTCCAGATCGGGGCCGACCACGGTGAGCAGTTCCTCGCGCAGCAGCGCGCGCAGTTCCTCGGGGCTGCGGGTGCCCAGCACACGGACGCGTTCGCGCAGCCGCTGGACCAGTTCCTGGGTGGGGCCGACACCGACATCCGCCGTCAGCAGGATGTCCTCGATCTCCTCCCAGGTGTCCTCGTCGAGGCGCTCGCGGGAGAGCAGGCTCAGCAGCCCTTGGCCGAAGGCCGACTGGGAACGGGAGAGCCGGGCGCGCAGCCGCACCAGTCGCCCGGCGGTGGGCTCGGGGGTCTCCAGCGCGGGGGCGGGCGGCGGCGGAGCGACGGGCGGCAGGGTCACGTCCTCGACCGTGCGCCGCTCCTCCTCCGTCACCGGCGGGGATGCCTCGTCCCCCAGCCGGGGCTCGGCAGGCGGTGCCTCCTGCGTCCCGGTGCCGCTCGCGGTGCCCGTACCGGTGGCTCCGCCGTTGCCCTCCTCCTTCTCCCGGGGCAGCGCCTTCCTGCGGCGGCTGCCGACGACCAGCCCCGAGATCGCGGCGATGGCGACCAGAGCGATGACTACGGCGAGAATCACGGTTTCCATAACGCGACTCAGTATCGCCGACGGCCCCCGCCGACGGCGCGGGACTCAGCCCATCTCCTCCAGCGTCTTCCCCTTCGTCTCCGGGACCAGGGCCCAGACGAACGGGATCGACAGCAAGGCGAAGATCGTGTACATGACGTACGCCCCGGACAGGCTCCAGTCCGACAGGGTCGGGAAGCTCTGGCTGACAGCGAAGTTGGCCACCCACTGCGCGGATGCCGCCACCCCGAGCGCGGCGGCGCGCAGCCGGCCGGGGAACATCTCCCCCAGCAGCACCCACACCACCACACCCCACGACAGGGCGAAGAACAGCACGAAGCCGTGCGCCGCGATCAGCGCCGCCGTGGCCTGCGCCTGCGGCATGGAGATGTCCTCTCCCGCGCCGGTGCGGAAGGAGAAGGCCCAGGCCGCCACGCCCAGCGACACCGCCATCCCCGCCGAGCCCACCAGGGCCAGCGGCTTGCGGCCGATCCGGTCCACGAACAGCATCGCGACCACGGTGCCGAGGATGTTGATGATGGAGGTGGTGAACGAGTAGAAGAACGAGGTCCCGGGGTTGACCCCGACGGACTGCCAGAGCGAGTTCGAGTAGTAGAAAATAACGTTAATACCCACAAGCTGCTGGAAAACGGACAAGCCGATGCCGATCCATACGATCGGCAGCAGTCCGTACCGTCCGCCCAGCAGGTCCCGCCAGCGCGAACGGTGCTCGCCGCGGATCGCGGCGGTGATCTCCGCCGCCCGGGCGTCCAGATCCGTGCCCCGGGCCTCCACGTCCGCCAGGACCCGCTTGGCCGCCTCGGTCCGTCCGCGCAGCAGCAGATAACGCGGCGACTCCGGGATGCGCAGCGACAGCAGCCCGTACAGCAGCGCCGGGACCATCTCGATCCCCAGCATAATCTGCCATGCCTCCAGACCCAGCAGCCGGCCGCGCTGGTCTCCGTCGGCGAGATTGACCACGGCCCAGTTCACCAGCTGGGAGACCGCGATCCCCAGCACGATGGCGGCCTGCTGGAACGAGGCGAGCCGCCCCCGGTACTCCGCCGGGGACACCTCCGCGATGTACGCCGGGGCGATCACCGACGCCATCCCGATCGCGACCCCGCCCACGACGCGCCAGAACGCCAGGTCCCAGACCGCGAACGGCAGCATCGACCCGAGGCCGCTGACGAAGAACAGCACCGCGGCCAGTTGCATGACCCTGATCCGGCCGATCCGGTCCGCCAGCCGCCCCGCGACCATCGCGCCGAGCGCCGCGCCCAGCAGAGCGATGGCCACGACCGTGCCGAGCGTTCCCGAGGCGACCCCGAATCTGCCTCTGATGCCCTCGACGGCACCGTTGATGACGGCGGAGTCGTAGCCGAAGAGGAAACCGCCCATCGCGGCGGTGGCGGCGATGAACACCACGAAGGTCAGATGCGGAGGCCGAGCCTCCGGTGTGCGGTTGTCGGCGCTGGTGGTACTGGTCACGGCGTCACTTCCCTGGAACCGGCCGGCGGGGCGGTACGCACCACCGGCCACGAACGACACTGTTCTACTCACGTGTCGCCTACCCGGCGCGTCCGCACCACACGGCAGGCGGGTGCGCGAAGCTCAGGCGAGCCGCTGGCTGATGACCTTGGAGACGCCGTCGCCCTGCATCGACACGCCGTACAGCGCGTCGGCGACCTCCATCGTGCGCTTCTGGTGGGTGATCACGATGAGCTGCGAGCTGTCCCGCAGCTCGCGCATGATGCGGATCAGGCGCTGGAGATTGGTGTCGTCCAGGGCCGCCTCCACCTCGTCCATCACATAGAACGGGCTGGGGCGCGCCTTGAAGATGGAGACCAGCAGCGCCACGGCTGTCAGTGAGCGCTCGCCGCCGGAGAGGAGGGAGAGCCGCTTGACCTTCTTGCCGGGCGGGCGGGCCTCCACCTCGACGCCGGTGGTCAGCATGTCGGAGGGGTCGGTGAGCACGAGCCGCCCGTCGCCGCCGGGGAACAGCCGCGAGAACACCCCTTCGAACTCGCGTGCGGTGTCGTGGAACGCTTCCGTGAACACCTGCTCCACGCGTTCGTCGACCTCCTTGATCAGCCCCAGCAGCTCGGCCCTGGTCTTCTTCAGATCCTCCAGCTGTTCGCTCAGGAACTGGTGGCGCTCCTCCAGCGCAGCGAACTCCTCCAGCGCCAGCGGATTGACCTTGCCCAGCTGCTTGTAGGCGCGTTCGGCCGCCTTCAGACGCTTCTCCTGCTCCGAGCGGCGGAACGGGCGCGGCTGGTTACGGGGGTGGGCGGGGTCCTCCGGCAGGGTCTCCCCCTCAGCGGGCGGGGAGGGCGGTACGAGCTGGTCGGGGCCGTACTCCGCCAGCAGCGCCTCGGGTTCGACACCCAGCTCCTCCAGCGCGCGTTCCTCCAGCTGGCGGATGCGCAGCCGCTTCTCGGCGCCCAGCACCTCGCCCCGGTGCACGGAGTCGGTGAGCTTGTCGAGTTCCGCCTTCAGCTCGCGGCCGGCGGCGCGCGCGGTCGACAGGGCGCTCTCCTTGGCGGCCCGCGCGGTCTCCGCTGCGGCGAGTCCGCTGTCCTGGCCGACGGGCCTGGCGCCGGCGCGGCACATCTTGAT
>NZ_JBHWJL010000208.1:6457-9399 GCF_042731495.1 Streptomyces sp. NPDC059853 | reverse complement strand
GTCGTGGACGACGCGGCGGCGGCCGGCTGGCTCGCCCGCCGCGCCGCGGAGCGGGCGGCGGGCACCGCCCACTCCTGGGCGGTGACGGAGAACGGCGCCCTTCTCGGCTGCGTGGCCGTCTCCGTGCCGGGCGGCCCGCACGGCGGGGGCTGGGTCTCCTATTGGACGGTCCCGGCGGCTCGCGGCCGGGGCGTGGCACGTACGGCGGTACGGGCCCTGGCGTCCTGGTGCTTCGATGAACTCGGCCTCCACCGGCTGGAACTGGGCCACCGGGTGGACAATCCGGCTTCCTGCCGGGTCGCGACGGCGGCCGGCTTCTCGGTGGAGGGCCGCCAGCGCGAGAAACTGACGTACGACGGTGTGCGGTACGACGTGGAACTGCACGCCCGGCTGGCAACCGATCGCTGAGCCGCGGTCGTCCCCGTTTCCATGGCATGGGGCATCGATCTGCGTCCGCTGCGGATTCCCGCGTTCCGCCGGCTGTGGCTGTCGAGCGCGGGCACCGCGTTCGGCGCGAGTTTCACCGCCGTCGCCATCCCGCTGCAGATCTACGAACTCACCGGCTCGTCCGCCTGGGTCGGCCTGTCCGCGCTCGCCGCGCTCGGGCCGCTGACCGTGGCCGCGCTGTGGGGCGGGGCGCTGGCGGACGCGGTGGACCGGCGGCGGCTGCTGCTGGCCACCGGCGGCGCCATCGCGGCCGTGGGCGCGGCGCTGTGGCTGACGGCGAGCGCGGACTCCCTGGCGTCGCTGTTCGTCCTGCTCGGCCTGCTCCAGGGCTGCTACGGCGCCAACCACACGGCGCGCGGCTCGACCGTACCGCGGCTGGTGCCGGGCCCGCTGCTGCCGGCGGCCAACGCGCTGGACAGCACGGTGCGCTGGCTCGGCCCCGTCCTCGGGCCGCTGTCCGCCGGGGCGCTGCTGTCCGTGGCCTCGGTGACGGCCCTGTACGCGGTGACCACCGTGGTCCTGGCCCTGGTGCTGATCCCGGTGTGGCGGCTGCCGCCGCTGCCCGGCACCGGACGGCGGCGGGCCGGGGCGCGGGGGGCCGGCGCCGGGCTGCGGTATCTGCTGGGGCACCGGCTGCTGTGGGCGGTGGCGGTGGCCGACCTGGTGGCGATGGTGTGCGGCAACCCGGTGGCGCTCTTCCCGGAACTGTCCCAGCGCACCTTCGGCGACCCGCCGGGCGGCGGCTTCGCGCTGGGGCTGCTGACGGCGTCGATGGCGCTGGGCGCGGTGCTGGCCGGGTTCGTCTCGGGGCTGTTCACCCGGCTGGTACGGCACGGGCTGGTGATCGCGGTGGCCGTCTGCGGCTGGGGGCTCGCCGTCGCCGCCTTCGGACTCACCCGCCGGCTGTGGCCGGCGGCGCTGCTGCTGGTGCTGGGCGGGGCGGCGCTGATGCTGCTGAGCGTGTTCCGCAGCACGCTGATCCAGCAGTGCACCCCGGACGCGCTGCGCGGCCGGCTCCAGGGGGTGATGACCGTGGTGTCGGCGGGCGGACCGTGGCTGGCGCAGCTGGCCCACGGCACGGCGGGTGCCGCCGTCGGCACCACCTGGGCGATCACCGGCGGCGGACTGCTGACGGTGGCCGCCGTGCTGCTGCTGGCGGCGCTGGTCCCGGAGCTGACCCGCTACCGGGCCGGGGTCACCCCGGCTCCTCCCCCGCCAGCTCCAGCAGCTTCGTGACGGTGCGCCAGTTCCGCGCGGTGGCCACGTGACCCTTCAGGGCGCCGGTCAGGGCGTCCGCGAGTCTGCTGCGGCCCATGCCGTCCGGGAAGTACGCGAAGACCTCCCGCGCGCCGGTCCGGAAGGTGCCGGGCGCGTACCGCCCGGGGTCGACGCGGGCGAGGGCGGCCCGGTCGGGCGGGCCGTCCAGGAAGAACACCAGCAGTTTCGCCGGGTCCAGCGCGGCGGTGTCGTACGGGCAGCGGGCGGCGACGGCGCGCAGTTCGGCGGCGCCCAGCACCAGGGTGTCCACGGCGAAGCCGAACCTGCGCTCCAGCGCCGCCGCCAGCTCCCGGGCCAGGGCACCGGGGTCGCTGCCGCGCGGGGCGCCGAAGACCGCGTTGCCGCTCTGGAGGTGGGTCACCGGCGCCCGGTGGCCCAGCCCGGCCAGCACCTGGCGCAGTTCGGCCATCGGCACCCTGCGGTGCCCGCCGACGTTGATGCCGCGCAGCAGCGCCACGTACCGGGCGGTGTGCTCGCCGCGCTCCCCGGTGGGTTCCTCGGTGCCGTCCGTCATACCCGCAGCTTAGGAGCGGGCACCGACATCGCCGGGCCGCCGGGTCAGGGCGCGTCCGTAGCCGATGAGCCGGCCGGCCCACAGCAGCCAGCCGGTGAGCCCGAGCAGGCCCAGCGGGCCGTCGCCGTCCCTGATCAGCGGGGTGAGGGTGGCGGAGGGTGACCCGGCGGCGCAGCTGGCGGCGATGGCCGGCTACGACCGGCGGCTGTACGAGCGGGCCGGTGAGGTGATCGTCCTGCTGCGGGAAGCGGGCCGCACCGAGCCCGAGCTTGCCACGGCCTACGCCGAGGGCCGGCGCCGCGGGGACGAGACCCGGTGGCAGGTGTTCTCCGGCTGGCCGGCGGGGACGCTGCGCGAGGGTCTTGACGTGCCCGGGGCCGTCGATGTCTACGCGGCGCTGTGCACCGTGGACGTGTACACCACCTTGACGGTGGAGCGCGGCTGGCAGCCGGAGCGGGTGGAGCGCTGGTGGGGGGCGGCGCTGGGCCGGGAGCTGCTGGCTCCCGGCCGGTGACGTCGCGCCGCCCGGCGCGGCGGGCCCCGTTCGGCGGCGGGGCGGGCCGGCGGCGGGGCGGTGACCGCTCCACGGGATGCGCTCAGTGCGCCACCGGCGCGCCGGGTAACCACAGCGGCTGCTAGACAAAACGACGCTAGCTAAATTCAGAGTGGAAGGAGACCAGGGATAGGGCGTAGGAGAGGGAGG
>NZ_JBHWJL010000208.1:0-6447 GCF_042731495.1 Streptomyces sp. NPDC059853 | reverse complement strand
TCCGCCGCGTCGAAGGAGTCCAGGGTGCGGGCGAAGTCCCGGGTGGACAGCAGCAGCTTGTAGATGATCGCCAGCTCGAAGACGAGCAGCAGGACGCCCGCGCCGATGGTCACCGGGATGACGGCGTTCAGCGCCGGGGCGATGATGAACACCGCCATCTGGAACTCGATTCCGCTCACCAGGTGGGAACGGATCCGGTGCCGCAGCAGGAAGGCCCGCAGCCGCAGATAGCCGGGGAAGCGGGAGCGGAACTCCCGGTGCAGGTCGACGATGGCGCCCGCCGGGCGCGGGGGCCGGCCCTCGGCGGAACCGGAACCGGAGCCGGCG
The DNA here is from genome assembly GCF_042731495.1 of Streptomyces sp. NPDC059853. Lineage (NCBI taxonomy): Bacteria > Bacillati > Actinomycetota > Actinomycetes > Kitasatosporales > Streptomycetaceae > Streptomyces > Streptomyces sp. NPDC059853. The sequence goes on along the minus strand of NZ_JBHWJL010000208.1, from coordinate 6,120 downwards.
GCGGCGGTGCCGGACGCGGAGGCCGCGGCGGCGCGCTGGGCGGGCACCGCGCGCTCCTCTGCGGCACCCTCGCCCGCCGGCGCCCGCTCGCTCTCGTGGTGGGCGGCGACCGCGTCCGCGTCGGCCTCCGGATTCTCCCGCAGCAGATCTTCCATGAAAGCCAGCTCGGTGGCGTTCTCGGCCTCCCGCGCCCGCCGGGCCCTGGCCTTGATCTGTTTGCGCATCCCGTGCCGGATCTTGAAGATCTGGAGGGCGTCGATATAGCGCAGCATGTCGAGGAAGACCACCGCGAGCGCCAGCCAGAGATAGATCACATCATCGGTGCGATAGAACTGGCCGCCCATCAGGGCGACCGCGCACACCAATACCCTGATGCGGTCAAACACATAATCGAGCCAGGCCCCGAATACGGAACCGGTCCTGGTCAGCCGGGCGAGTTTCCCGTCCATGCAGTCCAGGATGAAACTCACGTGATAGAGCAGGGCACCGATCAGCAGCCAGTTCCAGGTGCCGAAGGCGAAACAGCCGGCGGCGCCGAGGCCGAAGAACAGGGCCAGCCAGGTGATCTGATTCGGCGTGATGCGGGTCCACAGCGCGGTCCAGCGCACCAGCGGGGTGGCCACCGGATCCACCAGCAGGACGGTCCACCACGCGTCCCGTTTCTTCTGCGTGGTCCGGCGCACCTCTGTCAGGGGGGGAATGTCGTGACGCATGGTCTGCTTCCAGGCGGAAATAGGACCCGAAAGACGCTACCACTTCATGCGCCGCACTCCGTTCACGAAACCGGGCGGGAATTCTCCCAGGCCCATTCGAACTCCTCGCGGTACGTTTCGAAAAGCGTCATTTCTCCGTCGGCGGCCGCGTCCGTTCGGTGCGGTATCTCCCGACCCGTGCGCCGGAGAACGAGAACCGGGGTTTCCATTCCCCGTATTCTCCGTAGATATGACTGCACCACGGCCACCCCATCGGGGCTGTCACCGTCCACGAAATAAGCACTGAATCGGGGGATCTCGTCGAACACATGAATGTCGAAAGCCTCGGGATCCCGCACCTTGCTGCGCACCCGGCGCATCTGGAGGATGTTGGTCTCCACCGAGCGCCCCAGCTCCCCGCGCTTGAGCCCCAGCTCCCGCTCCCGGCGCCGCATCGCCCCGCTCGCCGGGTTCAGGAACAGCAGCCGCACCCGGCACCCCGAGGCCGCCAGATGGGCCAGCCGCCGCCCCGGATAGTTCTGCACCAGCAGCCCGAGCCCCGTCCCCATCGCGTCGATCCGCCGCGCGCCGCCGAACAGTTCCTCCGGCGGGAGCTGCCGCTGCAACCGCACCCGGTCCGGATGCACCCCGGCCACGTCCGTGAACCGGTCCCCCACCAGCCGCTCCACCGCGTCCGCCGGCAGCCGCCCGGCCGCCCCCTGCGTCCCCGTCTCCAGCAGCCGCAGCAGCCGGGCACAGCCGCGCTCCGCCTGCTCCAGCACCGCGCGGCTCATCCCCCGGTTGCGGCTGACCGCGCTGCGCGCCACCTCCAGCTCGTCCAGCGTCAGCTCCAGCTCGCGCCGATTGTCCAAATACGGGGCGAAACACGGCCAGTGCTGCACCATGAGTTCACGCAACTGAGGCAGGGTCAGAAAGGCGAGCACCGTGTCATCGGCCGGATCAAGCACCAGCCCCTTGCGGCGGCTCACCTCCCGCAGCGCCGCCGCCCGCTGCACCCACTCCTGCCCGGCGGGACCGGCCGCCGCGATCTCCCACTCCTCGCCGTGCACCGGCTCGTACACCGGGCGCAGCACCGAGGCCACCACCGAACGCAGCCGCTGCTCGACCAGATTGAGCCAGACGTACGCCCGCCCGGCGCGCTCCACCCGGGTGCGCACCTCGGACCAGTCCGCCTCGCTCCAGCCCAGATCGGCCCCGATCTCCACCGTGCGCGGGACGGGCACCGCCTGGGTGGGTGCCTCGGCGGCCTCACCCCCGTTCCCCGAGGGCAGCTCAAGCCCCGATGAGCTCACCGCCTGCACCGCCTTCCACCCCGCCGTTGGATCAAGGAAGCCTACTGCGCGTCCGGCCGGCCGCGCAGCACGGTACGGACTCAACCACGCCACCCCGCACGGCAGTCGGGGCGGGTGGTGGTCATGACCCAGGTGCCCCGCACCCCCACCGCCACCTACCGCGTCCAGCTGGAGCCCGGCGCCGGCTTCGCTGCGGCGGCCCGCGCCGTCCCCCGCCTCGCCGCGCTCGGCGTCTCCCATCTGCACCTGTCACCCCTCCTGGAGGCCGTCCCCGGCTCCCGGCACGGCTACGACGTCACCGACCACTCCCGGGTACGCGCCGAACTCGGCGGCGAACCGGGCCTGCGGCACCTGGCCGCCACCGCCCGCGCCCACGGCCTCGGCCTGATCGCCGACATCGTGCCCAACCACATGGCGCTCCCCGCCGACACCGCGCTCAACGCCCCGCTGTGGCGGCTGCTGCGCGACGGACCCGGCTCACCCGCCGCCGCCTGGTTCGACCTCGACCCCGACCCCGCCGCGGGCGACGGCCGGATGACCCTGCCGGTCCTGGCCGGCCCGGCGGCGGACGAACGGCACGCCCTGCGGGTCGAGGACGGCACCCTGCGCTACGGCGACCACCACCGCTTCCCGCTGCGCCCCGGCACCGAGGACCTGCCGCTCGACGCGCTGCTGGACGCCCAGCACTACCGGCTCGCCTGGTGGCGGACGGCGCGCACGGAGCTGACGTACCGCCGGTTCTTCACGGTCAGCGAACTGATCGCCGTCCGGGTGGAGGACCCCGCCGTCTTCGAGGCCACCCACGCCACGGTGCTGCGCCTGCTGGCCGAGGGCGTCCTCACCGGGCTCCGCATCGACCACCCGGACGGGCTCGCCGACCCGGAGGGCTATCTGCGGCGGCTGCGGCGCCGGGCCGGACCCGGCGTGTGGGTGGTGGCCGAGAAGATCCTCGGCCCCGGCGAACGCCTCCCGGCCGGCTGGCCGGTGGCCGGCACCACCGGCTACGACGCGCTGCGCCAGGTGGACGCGGTGCTCACCGACCCGGCGGGCGCCGAACAGCTCACCGCGCACTACCGCGCGTACACCGGCGCGCCGCCCGGCCTCGGGGGCGCCTGGGAGCCCACCGAGCGGCGCGCCGCCCACCGGGTCATCGAGCACGAGCTGGCGGCCGAGCGCGCCCGCCTGCTGCGCACCGCGCGCCGGCTGTGCGGCCCCGACCACCCCACGGCCGCCCTGCGGACGGCGCTGACCGCGCTGCTGGTCGCCCTGCCGGTGTACCGCCCCTACGTCCCGGCCGGCCGCCCGCCGTCCGCCGCGGACACCGCCCTGCTGGCCACCGCCGCGGCAGCCGCCGCGCGGGAGGTGGCCACCCCGGCGGAGCGCCGCGCCCTCGACGCCCTGCACGACCTGGCGCTCGGCCGCCCTGCGCGCACCGCACCGGCCACCGGGCGCGGCACCGACCCGGCGGACTTCCGGGTGCGGTTCGCCCAGGTGAGTTCGGCCCTGCGGGCCAAGGCCGCCGAGGACTGCGCGGGGTACCGGTTCACGCCGCTGCTCTCCGCCTCCGAGGTGGGCGGGGACCCGGCCCGCCCGGCGCTGCCGCCGGCCGCCTTCCACGCGCACTGCGCGCGGATCCAGCGCGACTGGCCGCTCACCGGCACCGTGTACACCACGCACGACACGAAACGCAGCGGCGACGTCCGGGCCACCCTCGCCGCGCTCACCGAACATCCGCGCGGCTGGGCGGACCTGCTCACCGAGGTGACGGAGCGCGCCGCGCGCGCGGGCGTACCCGCGCCCGACCCGCACGCCGCCTGGGGATGCTGGCAGACCGCGTTCGCGCTCGCCCCCTCCCCCGACCCCGACCGGCTCGCCGCCGCCACCCTCAAGGCCGCCCGGGAGGCGGCACTGCGCACCACCTGGACCGAACCCGACGCGGAGTACGAGGCGGCGCTGGACCGCTTCGTCCGCGGCGGACCGTGCGGCCCGCCCGGCTACCCGGTGGCGGCGCTCGCCCGGGAGCTGGCACCGCAGATCCGCGCCAACGTCCTCGGCGCCGCCCTGCTGCACCTCACCATGCCCGGGGTGCCCGACGTCTACCGGGGCAGCGAGAGCGTCTACCGGGCGCTGGTGGACCCCGACAACCGCCGCCCGGCCGGACCGCCGCGGCCCCTGCCGGACGCCGCGCCCGATATGCGGGCCGGTGGCCCCGAGGGGGGCCTGAGCGCCGAGAAGCTGTGGCTGACGTCGGTGGCGCTGCGGCTGCGCCGGGCGCGGCCCGAGTGGTTCGGGGCCCACGCCACCTACACACCGCTGGCCGCCGAGGGGCCCACCGCCGAGCACGCGCTGGCGTTCTGCCGCTCGGAGCGGGTGATCACGGTGGCCGCGCGGCTCACCCGCACCCTGGCGGCGGCGGGCGGCTGGGAGGGCACCGTCCTGCCGCTGCCGCCCGGCCGCTGGTACGACGCGCTGGCCGGGGATCTCGCGGAGGCGAGCGCCCCGGGCGAGGGGGCGGCGGACGGGCGCGCCGGCTACCGGGGCAAGACACCGCTCGGCCGGCTGCTGGCCGCTCGGCCGGTCGCCCTGCTGGTGCGCGCCGACGGGTTCTGACGCGCCGTCTTTACAACCGGGGCGCCCGGAAGCAGACTGGGAGCGCTCCCACGGCTCCGGCCCGTGAGCACTGCCGCACCCGGAACTCCGGTCTGCCGTCCCACACCACCCAGCCCCCGCTCGGGCGGCAGACCGGCTCCGGGCCGCCGCGCGCCCCGGCGCCGCCGGTGTCCGTTCAGCGCGTACTCAGCCGGTAGGACACCGAGCCGAACCGCACCTCGTCCCCCGGACCGACCGGCAGCGTGTCGGTCACCCGCCGGCCGTTCACCCAGGTGCCGTTCGCCGAGCCGAGGTCCCGCAGCAGCCAGCCGGCCTCCGTGGCCGTCAGCTGCGCGTGGAACCGGGACACACTGGGGTCGTTCAGCCGCAGCGCCGACCCGGGAGCCCGGCCGATGGACAGCGGGTGCGGGCCGGGGGTGGGCAGCACCAGCTGCGGCAGCCGCTCCGCGCGCCACGCCGTGGACACCCGGTGCGGGAACGACGCGATCCGGCCCACCGTCTGCACCAGCCAGCCGGTGCGCTCCGCCGGTCCCTCGGGCTGGGGCAGATCCCGCAGGGCGAGGGCCAGTTCCTCCGGGCGCCGGGCGCCCACGACCTGGTCCATCCGCCGCTCGAAGGTGTCCTGGGAGAGCCGCCCCTCCACCATGCCCTCGCGCAGCGTGCCGAGGGCACGCTCACGGTCCGCGTCGGATATCCGCGGGGAGGGCAGGCCGGATTCGATCGAGGTCATGAACAGGATTTTCCGCGAAGGGAGTTGCTTCTGTCCAGAAACCCGTTGGCACCCGCCGGAGCGTACGGGATACGGTGCGGGCACGCCCACGGATCCGGAAGGAGGCGCTGCTGATGTGTGTCACCCCCTCGCGCGTGCCCCGCTCCCGCCTCCCTGTCCCCGGGCGTTCTCTCTGACCGGACGGACGGCCGCGCGCCCCGTATCCGGAAGGACCTGTCCCACCCATGACCGATCTGGTCTTCCGCTGCCTCGCCGAGGGCGAGAGCAGTGCCCTGTTCGCTTCCCTGCCCGACCCCGGCCTCGTCGGCCGGGCCCTGCTCGACCCACCGCACCACGTCCTGCGCACCGTCGCCGAGGGCGGTGACTACCGCCCCGAGTGGGTGTGGCTCGCCCTGCGCGGCGGGGAGGTGGTGGCCCGCGCGGCGTTCTGGGGCGGCCCCGGCGACACCGAGCCGCGCGTCCTGGACTGGTTCGACTTCACCGACCCGGCCGCCGGCACCGCCCTGCTGCGGGCCAGTGGCCTGCACGCCGAGTACGAGCTGATCCTGCCGCCCGGCTGGCGCTCCGACCCGCTGGCGCGGGCGGCCGGCGGCGCCCGGATCTCGGCGGCGGTGGAGGCCGGGTACGAGCCGATGGTGGAGCGGTTCCGCTACACCTGGACGCCCGCCTGCGGCCTTCCCGACCGCCCCGGCCGGCTGGTCTTCCGGCCCGAGCCCGACGACGAGGTGATCCTCGACGTGCTGCGCCGCGTCCACAGCACCACCCTGGACGCCGA
>NZ_JBHWJL010000207.1:0-9460 GCF_042731495.1 Streptomyces sp. NPDC059853 | reverse complement strand
CGCCCCCCCAAACCGCACCTGGACGCAACTAACGATCACGGGGATTCGTCGGCCGGACCGGGGTCACCGGCTCCCGGCTCCAGAGCGTCGAGCGCTCTGCGCAGCCCCGACAGCTTCCGTTCCAGATGCGCCGCCGTGGACACCGCCGCCGAGCCGCCCGACTCGGCCAGCTCCTTCGACAGCGCCTCGGCCTGTTCCTCCACGGCCGCCAGCCGCGCCGACAGCTCCGGCAGCAGCCCGCCCGGACCGCGCTCGGTGGTGTCGGCCGGTGCGGCACCGCCCTCCAGCTCACGGCGCAGCAGCGCCGCCTGCTCGCGCAGCTGCACGTTCTTCATGTGCAGCTCGACGAACACCGAGACCTTCGCCCGCAGCACCCACGGGTCGAACGGCTTCGAGATGTAGTCCACCGCACCCGCCGCGTAGCCGCGGAAGGTGTGGTGCGGACCGTGGTTGATCGCGGTGAGGAAGATGATCGGGATGTCCCGGGTGCGCTCCCGCCGCTTGATGTGCGCGGCGGTCTCGAACCCGTCCATCCCCGGCATCTGGACGTCCAGCAGAATCACCGCGAAATCGTCTGTGAGCAGCGCTTTGAGCGCTTCCTCCCCTGACGATGCCCGGACCAGGGTCTGATCGAGCGCCGAGAGGATCGCCTCCAGCGCCAGCAGATTCTCCGGCCGGTCATCGACCAGGAGGATCTTGGCCTTCTGCACCATGGCCCGTCCTCCTCGCCCCTCGCGGCGCCGCCGTGGCGCGCCGCTGTTCAGAGCGGCCGTGGTTGTGCACGCCGCCCGTTCCTGTGCCGGACATGTTGGCACCCACGCGAGCGGGACCGCCAGCGATCCCGGTCACCTGCCCAGGGGGCGGCGGCCTTCGGTGGGCCCCGCTTCATCACGGGAAGCCGAATCACTTCGGCCGGGTCCCCGCTCCACGGGCGGTCGTCCTGCCCGCCGTGTCAGCAACCGACCACACAAGGCGCCCGGTGATCAGCGCATTGCGCTGCGTCACCATACCACGCGGGCCATGGACCGGCGAACAGAGTGAACCGCACCCCGTCAACGCCCGCCGGTCCGGGAAGGTTCCGCCAACGCCCCCGTCGGAGCGGTCACTTCCGCTCGATCCACTCCTCCATCACGGCGACCAGATGATCGGTGTCCACCGGCTTGGTCACATAGTCCGAGGCACCCGACTCGATGCTCTTCTCCCGGTCGCCCTGCATCGCCTTCGCGGTCAGCGCGATGATCGGCAGCCCCGCGAACTGCGGCATCCGCCGGATCGCGGCCGTCGTCGCGTACCCGTCCATCTCCGGCATCATGATGTCCATCAGCACGAGCACCACGTCCTCGTTGGACTCCAGCACCTCGATGCCCTCACGCCCGTTCTCCGCGTACAGCACCGACAGGCCGTGCTGCTCCAGCACGCTGGTGAGCGCGAACACGTTGCGCACATCGTCGTCGACGATCAGCACCTTGCGGCCCCGGAAGTCGTGGAACTCCCGCCGCCGGCGCACGGTCTCCTTCCCCGGCGCGCCCGCCGGCGACGCCTCGTCGGGCGCGGCCGCCTCCGGCACGGCCGGCTCACGGAACCGCCGCGTCATCGTGGCCGCCGCCCGCTCGGCCGCGGCCGCCGCCGTACGCGACTCCTGCCCGTCCCGCTCCTGCTCCTGGCTGCCGCGCGCCCGCGGCAGCGCGGGAGCGGCCGGGGCACCTGCCACCGGGGCCGGGGCCACCGCCTCCGCGGCGGCCTCCTGTTCCGCCGAGCGCGCCGCCTCCAGCGCCCGCCGCTCGGCCGCCTTGCGGGCGATCGCCTCCCGGGTCTGCGCGCTGTCCAGCACCGGCGCCCCCTCCGTCAGCTGCCGGTAGCCGGGCGGCGGCAGCTCGGTCGGGTGCAGCGGCAGGAACAGCGTGAACGTCGACCCGCGCCCCGGCTCGCTCGCCGCGTGGATCTCCCCGCCCAGCAGCCGCGCGATCTCCCGGCTGATCGACAGGCCCAGGCCCGTACCGCCGTACTTGCGGCTGGTGGTGCCGTCCGCCTGCTTGAACGCCTCGAAGATCACCCGCATCTTGCTCGCCGCGATCCCGATGCCGGTGTCCGACACCGAGAACGCCACCAGCGGCGCGTCCGCGCTCTCGATCGACCCGTTGGCCAGCATCTGCTCACGGATCTCGTACGGCACCTCCGTGCCCGCCGCCCGGATCACCAGCTCCACCGAACCCGTATCGGTGAACTTCACCGCGTTCGACAGCAGATTCCGCAGCACCTGCAACAGCCGCTGCTCATCGGTGTGCAGCGTGGGCGGCAGCTCGGGCGACACCCGGACCGACAGCTCCAGATTCTTCTCCGCCGTCAGCGGCCGGAAGGACGCCTCCACATAGTCGACCAGCTGCACCAGCGCGATCCGCGCCGGCGACACATCCATCTTCCCGGCCTCGACCTTCGACAGATCGAGAATGTCGTTGATCAGCTGCAGCAGATCCGAGCCCGCACCGTGGATCGTCTCCGCGAACTCCACCTGCTTGCGCGAGAGATTGCCCTCCGCGTTGTCCGCCAGCAGCTTCGCCAGGATCAGCAGCGAGTTCAGCGGCGTCCGCAGCTCGTGCGACATGTTCGCCAGGAACTCCGACTTGTACTTCATCGACAGCGCCAGCTGCTCGGCACGCTCCTCCAGCACCTGCCGGGCGTCCTCGATCTCCGAGTTCTTCACCTCGATGTCGCGGTTGGTGCGCGCCAGCTGATCCGCCTTGCGCATCAGCTCCTCGTTGGAGTTCTTCAGCGCCTTCTGCTGCTCCTCCAGCTCGTTGCGCGTCATCCGCAGCTTGTCGGCGGTCTCCTGCGTCTGGTCCAGCAGCATCTTCGTCCGCGTGTTCACGCTGATCGTGTTGACGCTGCCGGCGATGATCTCCGCCATCTGGTTCAGGAAGTCCCGCTCGATGACCGTGAACTCGCCGAACGTGGCCAGCTCCAGCACCCCCAGCACCCGGTCCTCGAACACCACCGGCAACACGATCACCTGCGCCGGCGGCGCCTGCCCCAGCCCCGAGGAGATCGCCAGATAGCCCTCCGGCGTCGGCCCGAACATGATCGTCCGGCGCTCGGCAGCCGCCGTACCGATCAGCGAGTCACCCGGCCGGAACGACGTCGGATGCGCCCCCGCCGCATACCCGTACGACCCGATCAGCCGCAGCTCGAAACCGTCCCCGTCATCCGGACCCGCCACCACCGGCGACTCCGCGTCCGCGGGCATCGAAAGATAGAACGCGCCGTGCTGCGCCGACACCGCGGGAGCCAGCTCGCTCATGATCAGCCCGGCCACGTCCTTCAGATCGCGGCGGCCCTGCATCAGCGCCGAGATCCGGGCCAGATTGCTCTTGAGCCAGTTCTGCTCGTCGTTCGCCTTCGTGGTGTCCCGCAGGTTGGTGATCATCGTGTTGACGCTCTCCTGGAGCGCCAGGATCTCCCCGGCCGCGTCGGTGTCGATCCGCACCGTGTGGTCGCCGCGGGTCACCGCCGTGGCCACCCGGGCGATCCCGCGCACCTGCCGGGTCAGGTTCCCCGCCATCTCGTTGACGGAGTCCGTCAGGTCCTTCCAGGAGCCGTCCACGTCACGGACCACCGCCTGACCGCCCAGCTGCCCGTCCGTCCCCACCTCGCGGGCCACCCGGATCACCTGATCCGCGAACAGCGACAGCTGATCGACCATCGTGTTGATGGTGCTCTTCAGCTCCAGGATCTCGCCCTGGGCGTTGATGTCGATCTTCTTCGTCAGATCACCGCGCGCGATCGCGGTGGTGACGTCCGCGATGTTGCGCACCTGCAGCGTCAGGTTGGTCGCCATCTGGTTCACCGACTCGGTGAGGTCCTTCCAGGTCCCCGAGACACCCGGCACACTCGCCTGGCCGCCCAGCTGACCCTCGGTACCCACCTCACGGGCCACCCCGCTCACCTGGTCGGCGAAGGACGACAGCTGATCGACCATGGTGTTGACCGTGGTGACCAGCTCCAGGATCTCGCCCCGCGCGTCCACCGTGATCTTCTTGGTCAGATCGCCGTCGGCGACCGCCTTCATCACCTCGGCGATCCCGCGCACCTGATCGGTCAGATTGTTCGCCATGCTGTTGACGGACTGGGTCAGGTCCTTCCACGTGCCCGAGACCCCGTCCACCCGGGCCTGGCCCCCCAGCCGCCCCTCGGTGCCCACCTCCTGGGCGACCCGCGTCACCTGCTCCGCGAACGAGGAGAGCTGGTCCACCATCCGGTTCAGGGTGTCCTTCAGCTCCAGGATCTCGCCCTGCGCGTCGACGGTGATCTTCCGCGACAGATCGCCGCGCGCCACCGCCCGGGCGACCTCCGAGATCCCGCGCACCTGACTCGTCAGGTTCGTCGCCATGTCGTTGACGGAATCCGTCAGATCCCGCCACACACCACCGACCCCGGCCACCATCGCCTGGCCGCCGAGCCGCCCCTCCGTACCCACTTCCCGGGCCACCCGGGTCACCTGGGCCGCGAACATCGACAGCTGATCCACCATCGTGTTCATGCTGTTCTTCAGTTCGAGGATCTCGCCCCGCGCGTCCACGGTGATCTTCCGCGACAGGTCACCCCCGGCCACCGCCATGGTGACCTGCGCGATCCCGCGCACCTGATCCGTCAGATTGGTGGCCATGTCATTGACCGAGTCCGTCAGCTGCCGCCAGGTGCCGGACACCCCGTCCACCCGCGCCTGACCGCCCAGCCGGCCCTCGATACCGACCTCCGTCGCCACCCGCGTCACCTGCTCGGCGAACGACGACAGCTGGTCCACCATGGTGTTCACGGTGTTCTTCAGCTCGGCCATCTCGCCCGACACATCGACCGTGACCTTCTGCGACAGATCGCCGTTCGCGACCGCCTTCGTCACCTGCGAGATGTCCCGCACCTGCGCGGTGAGGTTGCGGAACGCCGTGTTGACCGAGTCCGTCAGGTCCTTCCACGCCCCGGCGACCCCCAGCACCGACGCCTGACCGCCCAGCGCACCCTCGTGGCCGATCTCCCGCGCCACCCGGGTCACCTCGGACTGGAACGACGACAGCTGGTCGACCATCGTGTTGACCGTCGTCTTCAGCTCCAGCATCTCGCCGGAGACATCCACGGTCACCTTCTTGGACAGATCACCGTTCGCCACCGAGGTCGTCACCTCGGCGATGTCCCGCACCTGCGCCGTCAGATTCCGGAAGGCGTCGTTGACCGTGTCGGTCAGCTCCTTCCAGGTCCCGGCCACCCCGTGCACCCGGGCCTGCGCGTCCAGCCGGCCCTCGCTGCCGATCTCGGACGCCGCCCGCGTCACCTCGTCCGCGAAGTTCCGCAGCGTGCCGTTCATCTCGGTGACCGTGCGCGCCAGCTGTGCCACCTCACCGCGCGCGCTCACCCGCACCGTCTGCGACAGATCACCATTGGCCACCGCCGTCGTCACCCGCGCGATGTCCCGCACCTGCGCCGTGAGGTTGGTGGCCATGGTGTTGACGTTGTCGGTCAGGTCCTTCCAGACCCCCGCCACGCCGTCCACCTGCGCCTGGCCGCCCAGCTGACCCTCGGTGCCCACCTCGCGGGCCACCCGCGTCACCTCGGACTGGAAGGAGGAGAGCTGGTCCACCATGGAGTTCACGGTGTTCTTCAGCTCCTGCATCTCCCCTTCCACATGCACGGTGACCTTCTGCGACAGGTCACCGTCGGCCACCGCCTTGGTGACCGTGGAGATGTCCCGCACCTGCGCCGTGAGCCGCAGCACCATCTGGTTCACCGATTCGGTGAGGTCCTTCCAGGTGCCCGACACCCCCGGCACGTGCGCCTGGCCGCCCAGCTTGCCCTCGGTGCCCACCTGGCTGGCCACCCGGGTCACCTCGTTGGTGAACTCCGACAGCTGCGTCACCAGGCTGTTGACCGTACGCCCGACCTTCAGGAACTCACCGCGCAGCGGACGCGCCGCACCGTTGCCGCCCGGCGCCCGCAGCTCCATCCGCTGCTCCAGGTCGCCGACGGCGACCGCCGACAGCACCCGGCCCACCTCGGCCATCGGCCGGACCAGATCGTCCACCAGCTCATTGGCGTCGTCGATCGCCTTCGCCCAGGCGCCGTCACTGACCCCGGACTCCATGCGCTCGGTGAGCTTGCCCTCACGGCCCACCACCCGGCGCACCCGCGACAGCTGGCCGGTGAGATGAAGATTACGGTCGGCGACCTCGTTGTACACGGCCGCCAGCTCCGCCATCGGCCCCTCGCCGGCGACCGTCAGCCGCCGGCGGAAGTTCCCGTCCCGCATCGACTCCAGAGCGGAGAGCAGCCGGCCCAGCGCCACGGCGTCCACTTCCACCGTGCCGCTCCCCCGCGACTTACCGCCGCGCCCACTCTTACCGGCGCGTGCCACCGCTCCTTCAGACACCACTGTGTCCCTCCTGCAGGATCCACCATTTCGCCCGGGCATACCTCAACGAGCCTTCCCAGTGTTTCACCCTCGAAGAACCGGGCGATAACAGTTCGGCAGCATCGCACACCCGCGTATCCCGGTCGGGGGGAAATCACCGCATCCGCCGCCCGCGCGGGCGGTCGACGTCAGTAACCTGGCTTCCGGCCCCTCGACGAGGCGCCGCGAGCGACGAGAGACCTTTTTTGGGGGAGTGACGTGATCACCGCGCGAGCCGCTGCCACCTTCGAGCCGGTTGGGCGCTCGGTCGCCACGGCGCGCGGCTTCGTCCGGGACACCCTCCAGGGCTGGGGACTCGCCGAGCTGATCGAGGACGCCGTCGTCCTGACCAGTGAGCTGGTCACCAATGCTGTCATCCACGCGGGCACCGCCGCGGAGGTCCGCTGCCTGCGCGACGACACGGGCGTACGGTTCGAGATCGTCGACCGCCATCCCGAACGCGAGCTGCCGCTCGGCGAGAGCAGCCGGGGCCGCGACCTGAACAGCGAGGGCGGCCGGGGGCTGATGCTGTGCGCCGCGCTCGCCTCCCGCTGGGGCGTCGACTACACCACCGCCGACAAGTGCGTGTGGTTCCGCCTCGAACAACAGACCTTCCCGGCCGGCACCCGCGCCGCCGGACCGCCGCTGCCCACCGAGGCGCTGCCGCTGGCCGAGACCCGGGTCAAGGTCGCCGTCATCCAGGTGGACCGCACCGACACCGTCACCGCCTGGAACGGCGACGCGCAGTCCCTGTTCGGCTACCCGCCGGAGCAGGTCATCGGCAAACCGCTGGCCGACCTCGCCGCCTGGCCGCAGACCCCCGGCACCGGCACCGGCATCGCCGAGGCCCTGTCCCTCTCCCGCTGGGAGGGCAGCTACGGGCTCCGCGACAGCGAGGGGCGCACCGTCCCCGTCTACGCCTGCCACCTGCGCGTCCGCGACGCCCGCGGCGAGCCCTCCACGGTCTGCCTGATCGTCCACGACCGTGAGCGTGCCATCCTCCAGACGCCGACCCGCGGCCCGGTACGCACCGGCAACAGCCCCGACGGCGGCGACCGGCCGCAGAGCGACCCGCTGGACGCCCTCATCGGCTCCCCACCGCCCGACGACCTCGACGGCCTGCTCCAGCGCACCGTGGAGCGCGCCCGCGACCTCCTGGACGGCGACGCCGCCTTCCTGCTCCTCGCCACGGACGACGAGACCGAGCTGGAGGTACGCGCCACCACCGGCCTGCCCGCCGCGCGCCAGCGCTTCGCCCGGGTCCCGGTCGAGGCCGGCAGCGGCCGGTACGGCTCGGCCCGGATGCCCTCCGTCCACGAGGACCTGGCCCAGTCCCCCGGCGCCGTCCCGCTGCTGTCCGGCACCGGGATGCACGCCGTGGTCACCGTGCCGCTGAAGGTGGAGGGCCGGCTCACCGGCTCCCTCGGCGTCGCCTCCGAGACGCCGGGCCGGTTCACCAACGAGGAGGCGCTGCGCCTCCAGTTCGCCGCCGACCGCATCGCGCTGGCCGTGGAGTCCGCCCGGCTCACCGAGCTGGAGCGGCTGCGCCGCAACTCGCTGTCCTTCCTCGTGGAGGCGTCCGAACTGCTCGCGGGCACCCTGGACCGCGACCAGACGCTGGCCCTGATGGCCCAGATGGTGGTCCCCACCCTGGCCACCTGGTGCGCCGTCTACACCATCGCCGAGTCCGCCTCGGAACCCGTCCTCTCCTATGTGCTGCACGAGGACGAGGACCGCATCGACGGCATCAAGGACCTGCTCTCCCGCGTCGACCCGCCGGACCCCGACATCCGTCTCGGTGTCCGCCCCTGGACCGCGCCGTCCGACGCCGCGCACAACACCGCCCTGCGCAGTTCGCTGCGGAGTCTGGCGATGGGCCGGCTGCCGGCGCCGCGCACCCCGGGCCCGAGCCTGGCCACGGCGGCGGCGGTGGGCGGGGAGACGGTGCTGCTGCCCCTGATCGCCCGCAACCGGGTCATCGGTCTGCTGGCACTCGGCCAGCCCGCCGACGAGCGGTTCCGCCAGGACGTCCTGGAGCTGGCCGAGGACCTCTCCCGGCGGGCCGCTCTGGCGCTGGACAACGCCCGCCTCTACAGCGAGCGCACCGCCACCAGCCAGTCTCTCCAGCGCAGCCTGCTGCCGCCCGAGCTGCCGGAGATCGACGGCGTGGACGTCGAGGTCATCTACCGCGCGGCGGGCGAGGGCAACGAGGTCGGCGGCGACTTCTACGACGTGTTCCCGATCCGCGAGGGCGCCTACGGCTTCGCGATAGGGGATGTGTGCGGCACGGGCCCGCTGGCGGCGGCGGTCACCGGCCTCGCCCGGCACGCGCTGCGGCTGCTGGCCAGGGAGGGCCTGGGCGGCCCGGCCGTACTGGAGCGGCTGAACGCCGCGATCCTGGACGAGGGTTCGCGCTCGCGCTTCCTGACCCTGCTGTACGGCGAGCTGTGGCCGCAGCCGGGCGGCGGCGCGCTGCTGAAGATGGTGTGCGCCGGTCACCCGCTGCCGCTGCGTCTGACGCAGGACGGCCGGGTGGAGGCGGCGGCCGATCCGCAGCCGCTGCTCGGCGTGATGGAGGACCTGGAGCTGTACGAGCAGAACACCATGCTCAACCCCGGTGATGTCCTGCTCTGTGTGACCGACGGCGTCACCGAGCGCCGGGAGGGCACCCGCATGCTGGGCGACGACGGCCTGGCCGAGGTGCTGAGCAACTGTACGGGTCTGACCGCCGGCGCGGTGGCGGCCCGCGTGCTGCGCGCCGTGGAACGTTTCGCCTCGGACGCCCCGTCCGACGACATGGCCATTCTGACCCTGCGCATCCCGGAGTGAACTGCGGCGGGTGCCGGCCGGCGGCCGGCACCCGAGCGCGAACGGAATCGGGAGGCCGGACTTCCCAGGCGGTAGGCAAGAAATGCGGAGAAATGAAGAAGGCCCCCGCCATCAGGCGGGGGCCTTCTTCTCAAGCTCTCTCTGAGCCCCAAAACGGAATCGAACCGTTGACCTTCTCCTTACCATGGAGACGCTCTG